>CAZXNN010000240.1:0-5392 GCA_964641915.1 uncultured Nitrospira sp.
GGAAGCACGCGAGAGACCCATCTGTTCTGTTTCTCGGTCGTTCCCGGCCTGCGATGAGTTTTCAGCAAGCATTATGCCGGGGCTGAAGGGAACAGGTTTCAGATGATTTGGAAGGGATTTTACGCCAACCGGGCTCTTGATCGGCTAGGCATCTCCATGCAGACCGACAAAACATTGTCTCTCCGTCCACTTCTGAGCAGCTGTCTATCTTGTAAGGTCCGTCTTGCGATGGTGTTTCCTAGCAGGCTGTTGACAAAGTCTACCAGCGGCGTTCTCGCGGCGCTCGGAGGCTCCACGTACTCTCTACCCTACGTGGAGCCTCTGATCTGGCTGCGGCCTTGCTGGACGGCCCTTCTGAACAGCCTGCGGGCCATACAGATTCTGTCGGTGATCTCAGCCAAAGTTCCCTCATCGGGGTTGTCATAGAGTTTGGCAACGCTCTGCTAGAGAGTGCCCGAGCATACGATTGATTGTAGGTACGCAGGCTACAACACTTTTGCGCAGCTCTGGTCGAGAGACGACAATGCTAACTCTCATTGCATTGCGTCTGCGGCATCCTGATAATGAGTGAACAATTCTGAAACCGCTTCTTCTCTAGTCGATATGAGGTATTGGATGTCTTCCGTGTCTCTGGCGTTGCTCATCTTTGGCGTGTGCTACCTCGTTATTATCACCGAGCGGATTCACAAGACGATTGTGGCTTTGTTCGGAGCGGCGGTAATGATCGGATTAGGGGTGATGTCGCAAGACGAAGCGTTCTACTCTCATGAGTTTGGCGTCGATTACAATGTCGTGTTTTTGCTGATCGGGATGATGGTGATCGTCAACATTGTCCGTGAAACAGGTCTCTTCGAGGTTCTGGCAATTTGGGCCGCGCAGCGAGCCGATGCAAAGCCGTTTCGGCTTCTGGTGTTGCTGTCACTTTTGACGGCCGGTCTTTCGGCGATGCTCGATAATGTGACGACCGTATTGCTTATGGCGCCAGTCACGCTGTCCATTACCAAGCGACTGGAGATCAATCCGATTGCCTTTCTGGTGACCGAGGCGCTTGCGTCCAATATCGGCGGGACTGCAACCCTTGTCGGCGATCCCCCGAATATTATGATTGCGAGTAAGGCCGAATTGGGCTATCTCGATTTTTTGTGGGTTCTGGGGCCCGTCGTACTGCTCATCATGGCGGTTTTCCTGCTTTCCATCTGGGGTATCTTCGGACGTAACATGACCGTTGCACCGCATCTCCGGAGTGCCGTACTGGCATTGAACTCACGGGATGCCGTGTCGGATCGCTCCTTCATGCATCGCTGCCTCTGGTTGTTGGTGATCATCAATGTGGGCTTCTGTCTGCATTCGCTTATTCACCTTGAACCGGCTACGATCGCTCTCCTCGGTGCGAGCCTCTTCATGTTGCTTGGACATGCGCGAAGGAAGCCCGAGGATGTCGAGGAGTTGTCGTATCTCACGGATGTCGAGTGGAAAACCATCTTCTTCTTCATCGGCCTGTTTATTCTGGTCGGCGGACTGGTCAAAGTTGGCGTGATTCGTTACCTGGCCGATCAGTTGGTGGCGGTGACGCAGGGAAATCTGTTGGGGGCTACCATGGCGGTGCTCTGGGGCTCAGCCCTGCTTTCCGCGGCGGTGGATAACATTCCCTACGTCGCAGCGATGAATCCGTTGATTGTGGATCTCGCTCGGTCGTTGCATCCAGAGATTTCCGACTATGCCACGCTGGTGCATCAACCGGACATCATTCCTCTCTGGTGGGCATTGGCGCTCGGCGCTTGTTTGGGGGGGAACGGAACGATTATCGGTGCAAGTGCCAATGTGGTGATCGTGGATATTGCCCGTAAGGCGGGGTATCGCATCTCCTTCTGGCAATTTTTTAAATTTGGTTTTCCCGTCATGATCGGCTCAATTCTCATAAGCTCCGTCTATCTGTGGTTCCTTTTCTTGCGGTGAGCGGATGTGTCTGTATAGGCGGGTATTGGGTGAAGATGTCTCACATGTATTCTGTGCCGATCCCCTGTCGCGTAGTTGTTGGATTCCTGTCCCGTGATGCGGCGATCTTCAGGTCCTTCTGGGCATCGGGGGGCATCGGCTAATTTCAAGAGACGTTTCCGTATGGTGCTCCTGTGAGTGAGATGGCCTGGAGCACGTCGGATGGTCGCGCTGAAGAATGCGGATTGAGGCCGTGAGTCTTCCTTGATGGGGAAGGAGCTGGGCGGCTCAATTTCGCGTGAGCGCTCTTGAGAGATCACGATTTTTAATGTGAAGCGGGGGACCGTATGTCGACAACCGTTTCAGAGATTGCGGCCAGAATTGCCGAGCTTGAGAGTCAGCTGGAACGGGATCTGGCGGCGGAGGTTGAAGAAAAACGGCGCAAATTTCTCTACGTGATCGAGAAGGGGAAGGTGGCCTTCGAGTCCGATGTGCGTGCGGCGCACCGGAGGGTCCGCCAGAGCGTGCCGGCGTTTCTGCGGGAGGCACCAGTGGCGAGCCTGCTGGTAGCGCCGGTGATTTACTCTCTGATCGTGCCGTTTGTGCTGCTCGATCTCTGTCTCTGGCTCTATCAAGTCATTTGTTTCCCGGTCTACGGAATCGAAAAAGTCGACCGATCCCGCTATATCCTGCTGGATCGAGGCGAGCTGCGTTACCTGAATGCGATCGAGCGGTTCAATTGCGACTATTGCGGCTATGCGAACGGATTGATCGCCTATGCGCGTGAGATTGCGTCGCGGACCGAGCAGTACTTTTGCCCGATCAAGCATGCCCACCGCTGTGCCGGCGCGCATAAGCGGTATCATGAGTTTCTCGATTTCGGCGATGCGCGCACCTATCGCAGGGAACTGGCCCGGCTTCGCGACGAACTCAAGCCGTAATGCGAGGGGGGAATTGTCTCGTGCTCGCAGGCGGCAAGTACGGCCTGTTTGGCGCGGTTGCTACCGGTGGCGTCTGGTTGACGGTGATTCGGTCAGCGTGGTTGTAAACATGCGTTGGAAATCTGCCTCACGGTGTTATTTACGCGACCCGTGACAGATCAGTTCTTCCTATGCAAATTTTCGCCCGCATTGTACAAAGCTGCTGAGTCCTTCAGCTTTACGCTTTCTCGCGGATACAAGATTCCTGACCAGATATCTACTGGAGCGACTTGTCATTCGGGTCGTTTCAGACATCTTCGTTCCCGGAGCCGCTTCCGGATGAAAATGGCACCCCCTTTGCATTTGACCTAGCGACAGAATGCCGGGCTAGGGTTGTCCCGGTGGTAACACCCAGGTGCTCAGCTCATTCAAAAGGAGATAGAGGTTATATTATGGTGACGATAATCGGGATTGTGACGATGAGTTCGTTGGTGTGGGTTCTGACGTCTTGCCTGGCAAGAGAAAGTGATGCTGAGAGGCGTCGCACGAGTACGTCTTCCGCAAAGGGCTTCTCGCCGAGCTTCACTGTGAGCCGTGAGAATCTGAAGCTGGCAGCCTAACCCCTCGTATCTACCAAGGAACAGCGTCTGAACCTGGATGCGGCGTGCCGCATCCAGGTTCAACGTCTATCTTCCGTCAGCCGAGAAGTCTTACCGGATCGAGCTGCGCTGATCTTTCCTAGTCTCAGCTATTCTGAACACGCCTTCATCCGCCCGTACCTCATTTCTAGACCATCATTTATGCGCAATCCATGCTGAATTACTTCAGCCGATAGTGCGCGCGTTCGAGCGATGGGCGCTTCTAAGCAGGGGAGCGTAGTAGTTTCGAATTGCTCTCGCCGCAGTTCGTTTCCGGTTCGGCTTCGATAGACAAGTTCGTCGGTTTCTAGATCGTATTCAGGGATCTCCTGGTTTTCCCACCGCTGCTGAAAGTAATGGGTGTAGAGCGTGTAGAGCCCGTGGGTCTTTCGATTATGCCGCAGGACATATTCCGGCATGGTCTCGATGTCCAGATCTGCGTGATAGTGCTGGAGCCACAAGTAATCACCCAACACAACCATTTTGACCAACGGCGGATCGGCGTACAGTTTGAGCTTCACAGCTTTGCCCATTGCCTTCAGGCGTTTGAGTAGCGCAATGCTTTGCCGGACTTCTTCCCGGAATCCGTCCAGCGTAAACTCAGGATGGCCGATTGCCTGGATGCGTGAGCTGGTTTCCTGGCTGTAGGGATTGACCAAGAGGATTTGCGCGCCCAGACACTTGTCGAGCACCGATGAGAGGTCGCCCACCTGGTCGACTAGGGTGCTGTATCCGCTTGAACCGATCACCTTGATGGTGCGGCCCGTCCCCTGATCTGCTTTGAGCTCTCTGATGCGTCGCTCAGCCCCTCGGGCACGCCGGGGGAAGAATGAGACGAGTCCGGCTCCGGTCGCGTACGCCGCCAGGGCTCGGTTTCGAAAGCTGCGATGGAGAAAGTTCATCCCTGCGATCAGGAGCACGGCGACCGTCATTTCTACGGCGATCAGTGAGAGCTTATTGTGCTCGACCTGAGACCAGAAGGAGAGAAACTGTTTGGCTCCTGCCGGAAGCAGGAGGGCAATGCCTCCGCTCAGGGCGACGACGGTGATGTGGTAAGCGCTCCCCGCGGCATTGCGGAGGAGGGCTCGGAACGTGGACGAGAATTCATGAAACAAAATGCACCTCTTGAAAATGTGACTACAAACCACGCGACGGTGTCGGACTGGTCTTGCGAGCGATGGGTGTAAGGCCAACGGGGACTGCTCAGCAGATGCAGGACGGTCTTGTGCGGGCAAACAAAAATCGCGTCAGACTCCGTTACTTCAGGGGATACTGCGGCCCCTAAACTCGTGAGGTCTTACGCGATCATGTGTCACCCTAACAGGATGTTGGTGGTAACACAAGGTGTAACGTGATGTTGGTCGGGATCTTGTGCATATGGTCGGCGGCGTCGAATGAATGCTGCTGCAGTCACCTAGCTATCGCCGGGAGGTGATGCCTCACTTGCGGGACGTCTCACGCGGTGCAGTCGATTTCATGAGGCTGTCGGCTTGTGGCGGTAGAAAGCCTTGGTACCCCTGGTGTCGTTCGGCCAGTTCCAACACCGAGAAGGGATGCCCGTCGACCATTTCCGGCGAGGAAAAAATCTGCCGGAGAGAGCCCCCTTGCGCACCGACGATGGTACCGGCGAATACGATACCTTTCTTCTTGAGCTGTTGAACGGCTCTCTCGATATCTTCCACGCGGACAGCGATATGGTGAAAGACCTGGTCGCCGAAGTTCTGAACCCAGCCGGGAATAATGCTGGTTCGTCCGCGGTCGCCCGTATAGGCTTGATCCACAAAGAGAGCAGGGTAGCCAGATTTCCGATAGACTTTGGCGTACCAGTCGCCGTACTCCAGCGTTTCGTCGTAGGCATATCCGAGGGCGATGAATGGCTCGGCCCGGCGATCGATATCG
>CAZXNN010000241.1:0-5383 GCA_964641915.1 uncultured Nitrospira sp.
CCTTGGCACTCCCGTCACGGAGATGCTTCCGGACGCGCACTTTTTCGTGATGCTTCCGCAAGAGCTGCTGCCGGATGACATTCCGGTCTTCCGCAACAATCCGCACCAACCGGTCCACGTCTTCGGCATGGTCGCGGACCAATTCGGTGAGCTTTTGCAGCTGGGCTTCCAACCGCTCCACCCGCCAGGACACGCTTTCGGTCTCCACGACCTGCTTGCTCACGGCCTTGCCGTTCTTGCGGGGAAGCGCGGCAACAATCAAATCACGTTTCATAGGAACTCCTTTAGTCCTCAGACCCACCGCATACCGAGGCTAGTATTGTCTCTGCGGTTCCCGAAGTCAATCATTCCCCTTTCTTTCCATTTCAGTACCGTCCTGTTACAATTCGCCGCGATGAACAATATCTTCACGATGATCCTGGCCGGGGGCAAAGGCGAGCGGCTCTCTCCGCTCACGGAACAACGCGCCAAGCCGGCGGTTCCCTTCGGCGGGAAGTACCGTATCATCGACTTTGCGCTGAGCAACTGCCTCAACTCCGGCCTGCGCCGGATCGCCGTGCTGATTCAATACAAATCGCACTCGCTCGATAAGCACATCCGGAGCGGATGGAATATTTTGAACTCGGAACTCGGCGAATACATCGCGTCGGTTCCTCCCCAGCAGCGCATCAGCGAGGAATGGTACCGGGGCACTGCCGATGCCGTGTACCAGAACATGTTTCTCCTCGACACCGAGCAGGCCGACTATCTCCTGATTCTGGCCGGCGACCATATTTACAAGATGAATTATGCCGAGATGTTCCACTGGCTGTTGGCCAAAGGCGCCGATGCCGTCGTCGGCGCGCTCGACATTCCCATTCAAGACGCTACGCGCTTCGGAGTCATCAGCGTAGACGAAGATCTGCGCATCAATCGCTTCGACGAAAAGCCGGAACATCCGACCCCGATCCCCGGAGACCCGACACACGCCTTTGCCTCTATGGGCATCTATTTGTTTAAGACCGAAGCCATCAAAAAGTACTTGATCAAGGATGCACAAGAAGGCACGGCGCACGACTTCGGCAAAAACATCATCCCGCGCATGATTCAGGAAGGCCGGGTCTATGCCTTCAAGTTTCAGGATGAGAACAAGAAGGCCGTGAAGTACTGGCGGGACATCGGAACCCTCGACGCTTACTGGGAAGCCAATATGGATCTGGTTGCCGTCGATCCCCTGTTCAATCTCTACGACCCCAACTGGCCGATCCGCACCTATCAAGGCCAGTTTCCACCGGCCAAGTTTGTCTTCGCGCAAGATTATCAGGGCGGCCGCATGGGCGTCGCGCTGGACTCAGTGGTCTGCGGAGGCTGTATTGTCTCCGGGGGACGCGTCCAGAATTCCGTGCTCTCCCCGAATGTGCGGGTCCTGGATCACGCCGATGTGCGCGAATCCATCGTGATGGAAAATGTCGTCATCGGCGAACACAGCCGCATCCGCCGGGCCATTATTGATAAAGACGTGATCATCCCGCCCCATACAGAAATCGGTTACGATCGGGAGGCCGACGCCCGGCGATTCACCGTCACGGAATCGGGCCTGGTCGTCATCTCAAAGGGAATGAAGCTGCATGCCTCCCTCGATTCATCCGGTTGATCTCATCGCCGCGCTCCGCGAGAAATCGCTGACGCCGGCGATCGTCTTTCTCACCTCACGCCGTGCCTGCGACGAAGCCATGGAGGCATTCGATCACGCCCACACCGTGCTCCCGCCGGTGCGCCAGCAAGCCATCGCCGCCGCGCTTGAGCGGGTCATCGCCCAATATCCCAGCATCGCGGAACACCCCTTGATCCCGACCGTCCAACGGATCGGCGTGGCGGCGCATCACGCCGGCCACCTCCCCTCCTGGAAAATTGCGATCGAAGAATTGATGCGGCAGGGCTGCCTCGACGCGGTGTTTGCGACCACAACCCTGGCGGCCGGAGTCGACTTTCCGGCGCGCACCGTCGTCATCACGCAATCCAGCATCCGGAAGGCCCGGGACTTCATGGATCTGACCATCGGGGAAGTGCAGCAGATTGCCGGACGGGCCGGTCGCCGCGGCAAAGATTACGTTGGCTTCGCCGTCGTGACCCCGTCTCCCTATATCGATCTGGACGTGCTGACCAAGGGGTTCACCGGAAATCCGGAAGCCATCGACAGCCAATTCAACATCAGTTACCCGATGGTCCTCAATCTCTTGAAAGCGCACCCCCACGAGCAGATTCAGGCGATTCTGGCCAAGAGCTTTGCCCAGTTCCAGCTCAACCAGCGGGCCAATGTGCTCGAAGGAAAACTGGACGTCCTGCACACGCAAATGGAACCCTTCGGCCCGCGTGTCTGCACGGACTGGATTACCCAGTGGCATACGTTCGATCAGGCCCGGCGGCAAAAACCCCATCGGCACCTGATCGCCCGCCACGAATCTCCCGAAGTCACAGCGCGGTTCCACTTCATGACACCCGGCCGGGTGGTCGGGCTCAGTAAAGGACGGGGCATCGTCCTGCGCCAGTACCGGAGCAAGGGACAAAAGAGCCCGATGGTCACCGTGTTGCGGGCCGGTGGAGCCGTCACCGAATCTCCTGCCGGCATCGTCACCGACGTGTTTGACCGCCTCTACGAATGCTCGGAGCAGCAAGGCTATCCCTGGTGCACCCCCGAATCGTTCGATGAGTTGCTCTACCAGCTGACGGAATTGCCGACCAGATTGCCGTTGCTGCCGATTCTGGTCTCGAAAGAGTCCGAACTGATTCCCGACGCGATCGTACAGAGCCTGGGGGACTTCCCATGCCCGACCTGTTCCTCCCGCCCGGCCTGCCAGAAGGACTACCTGCTGGCCTCCCGTTTGCGGCAGGAACAACAGCGCCATCTGAAATCGATCCAGGCGCTCCGCACGAGTTTATGGCACCGGTTCCAGGAGCGGATCGAAGTGTTGCAAAAGTTCGGCTATCTGAGCCCCACCTCGCGTTTGACAGACGACGGCGAATGGGCGCGGCTGATCCGCATCGATCACTCACTGCTCATCACCGAATTGATCCGGGCCGAAGCCTTTGCCGGCGCAGACCCGGCCGTCCTCACCGGCGTGATGGCCAGCATCGCGCACGACGACGACCGTCCCGGAGCCTTCCCGCGGGTCAGCACCGGACTCAGCTCGCTGCTGGGGCAGGTCCGCAAACTGGCGGAAAGCCTCTCGCCCTACGAAGATCCGCCGTTGCTGCGAGCGGACATCGCCGCCGTCGCCGAGCGCTGGGTATCAGACCCGAGTCTGACCTGGATCGGTCTCTGCCGCTCGACCACCATGGCGGAAGGTGACATCTATCGCCTGCTTGCTCGAACGCTCGAATTCCTTTCGCAGTTGCACACCCTGCGCTCGACCCATCCCGGACTGGCAGACTCGGCGTCTCAGGCCATCGCACTGATACGCCGCGGCGTGCTGGAGGAGTTGCCATGAGAGCGTCGTTCGTGAAGCGTATCTCGTTCAAGAATACGGATGTTTCACGTTTCACGAGGCCGCAATGACCACTGACGAACTCACACAGCTCCTGGTTCAGCAGCCGATTGCCGTCCTTCACAAATTAGCGCGCGGCCGCGTGCACCGGCACTTCCGGGCAGGCAAACGCCGTCTCATCGAACTGCTCCTGCAACACTCCTCACAAAATCTGGCAGGCCTCGAATCTGACTTGCAAGCGCTGATCAGTGAACGGCATACGCAGCCCCCAGTCGCGCCGACAGCTGCCCGACCGACGGCGCCGCGACACACAGCCCCTCCTCCTAGCAGAAGGCCGCATCGGGCGCATGAGCCGGAATCCACCGATCCGGGAGTGTCACTCGCAGCCTGGCTGGAAGGGCTTGGTGTACCAGGCCCACAACCCTTTGTCCCGGACCCCTGGCAGGAAGAAGCGCTGGCTGGGCTGGCAGAAACAGACGTGGTCGTGAGCGTGCCGACCGGAAGCGGAAAAACCTATGTCGCCGTAGAAGCCGCGCGCCGCGCGATGGACGAGAACCGGACGGTTATCTACACATCCCCCCTGAAAGCGCTCTCAAATACCAAGTTCACCGAATTCTCCAAGATCTTCGGCATCGACCGCGTCGGCATTCTGACAGGGGACCGGCAAGACAACAGTCAGGCGCCCATCCTCATCATGACCACGGAGATTCTTCGCAACCTGCTCTACGACGCCGCCAGCGGCGAAATCGATGTGCGGTTGGATACGCTCGGGCTGGTGATTCTGGATGAATCGCAATATCTGGCGGATCCGGAACGGGGTGTGGTGTGGGAAGAAACCATCATCTTCTGTCCCTCGCAGGCGAAGCTGCTGTTGCTCTCCGCCTCGATCGGCAATCCCCAGGACATCGCCGACTGGCTCACGTCCATCCGGCCCTCACCCTGCCGCCTCGTGCGCCATAGCAAACGGACCGTGCCGCTCCGCGCAGGCTTTCTCCACCCCAACGGCAAACTCACACCGCTCTTCCGCACCGCCGGCATTCCCTACGGCCAGCCCGGACAACTCCACCCGGAAGCCAAACGGTTGTTCCTGCAATATGAAGAAGACACACTGCCGTCCGGACGCCCGCGCCGTTGAGTTTGAAGGATTCCTGATTTGTTAGAAAGTCACAGTGAGGCCGAATGTCGCGCCATGGCGAAGAGATTGGAACTGTGTGAGTGGATAGGTCTGCGATCCTCCACCGACTGGATGATTTTTCCAGGTGCCATCCAGCATCCTGTTCCACCAGACTCGATACCCAAGATCCACAGTGAGATTCTTTAACACATAGAACTTCAGCCCCGCATCTGCATCAGCACCCACACCGATCCCATACATTGTAAAACTCGGACTCTGAAACGTGCTGAGACGAAGATGGTGCGTATCCTGATTCTCGAAAATGCTCAGCGGCTTCAGGATAGCTGCTCCATGAATACCTAGCCAACGCGTCAGACGATACTCTGTCTCTACTCCAGCTCGCAGCGAATACCAGGAGGTCATATTAGTTATTGCCAGTGTGGACGCACCCACTGACCCGACAGGGCATAAGAAAACGCCGCCCCCAAGATCTACCGTAGAGCCAGCACCTGAACAGGATACTTGCCTAACACCATAAGCCTTATGCTCTTCGTGCCAATATTGAAACCCAACTATGGCGTCAAGGGCCCCGCGTCCATTGGGATAGCTGAGGATTCTTCCCCCACCTTCCACATTGACGTAAAACATACTCGAATTCTTAATGTCGCTGTGTGTTCTCAAAGACGGATTTCCTCCGTCCTGAGCTAAAAAGTCATCGTCTGTGAGGCGCCCGCCGCCGATGTCCGCATATCCGAAATTCAGACGTCCAAACCAGCGGGACCTCGTACTCACCTTTACAGTTATT
>CAZXNN010000242.1:0-5380 GCA_964641915.1 uncultured Nitrospira sp.
TCACCGTTGATGAATAGCCATCGACACATCGCGACGACATTCATCCGGCGGCCTTCGCTTGCACCCCTTTCGGAAGTGCGCTAGATTCACGCCACGCCCCCGTAGCTCAGTTGGATAGAGCAGCGGTTTCCTAAACTCGCTTGCGACACAAAGCCCCTTGCAATCGTCAATGGTTACAAGGGGTTTTCTATTTCATCATTGGGTAGCGTAGAGTGGCTGGAGGTGGACTAGAGACCCTCGCGGGCACAATTCCTGGCCCAGTCAAGCCTCGCATTTCGGACATTCGACGGTCACATACCTTTAGCTTGGATCGCTGCTCGCATCAAAGGCAGCAAAGGAAAGTCCCTTGTTCATGGCTTAGTCAGGTGCTATCGTGGCGACGTCTTGGTTCGGTCATTTAATAGGGATCACAATGACTATCCTTGAGGACATTCAGAGTGCGGCAGTGGATGCTAAAAGCGACCTTGGAACCATCCTTCGCAAATGTAAGTTATTGGCAGCCCGGCTCGATAACCAACCGTTTCAGGAGTGGGTGACCTGGGAATCGAACGGCTATCCTGAAAATGTCACCGTCCCTGAGTATAGGATCATGTCCCTTACGCTTAAGGGACATTTTACAGGATGGGGTGGGGCAAGCCTTCAGTACGCCCCAATCCCAATGGCGAGCATCCCGAAGAAGACAAGAGAATTCTATCAACGATATCAATGCAGACAGAGTGTTGCGAGTATTGAATCGCTGATAGGCCAGGCTACCGACGGAAGCGGCATGCTTCAGGTAAACACTGGTGATTTGGCGCTCCTGCTCGGCCAAAAAGTCTATGTGGATATGAACTGCCTTCAGGCTTGGGCTGAGATTGGAGCAGCACGTCTGGTTGAGATATTGAACTCAGTTCGGAATAAAGCCCTGGATTTTACATTGGCGATACAAAAGGAATCGCCGACCGCCGGGGAATTCACGGTAGGAAACAAAGCTGCAATTGAGAATGAGCGGGTGACTCAGATTTTTCATACTACCGTCTATGATGGCGGATCTGCCAATTTCGTCGGAACAGCCAATGATTCAAATGTGACATTCAACATTGCCCCGAAAGACTTTCCGGCTCTTCAGAAGGTACTAGAGGAAAATAAGGTCGATAAATCTGACATCATCGAATTGAAGGGTATAGTTGAGTCGGAAACTGTACAGGCTGGAAGCGAGAAGTTCGGCCCGAAGGTGTCGAAGTGGATTGGCAAGATGACCGAGAAGGCTGCAGATGGAAGCTGGAAGGTCGGGCTGGCGACCGCCGGCAATCTTTTGGCTCGCGCCATTGCCAAATTTTACGGAATTGGCGAGTAACTTTCGATGGCACAAGTTCAAGACCAGATCCTAAAGCGTTTTGCTGAACTCGAAAAACAGGGGCACGCCATATTTCTTAGGCCCGAGGCCAATTCAAGTGAACGGCGGGCCGACAGCCAGCAATTCTATGCATGGGCCAGCTGCTGTCAGCACGCAATACGGTCAGTGTTTGGAGAATACTCGCCACACTATGTCAACTTTCAGAATCAACTATCACAGATTGCATCCCATTTCGTTTGGGAAAGCAGCCTAGCCTGCATCAAGGGAGTTTTCCTTGGTGCGAAAAGTGACGTTGATGGTGGATACCTATTTCATCTACAAGCATCATTGACGGGAGAGATTTTTGGCGATCTGGTTACAGGTGCCAAGGCAGCACAGAAAGAAGGGAATCACACAGTGGCGACCCTTCTGGCCTGCGCCGCGCTCGAAGATGCCTTAAAGCGATATGCGACCTTGGAAGGCCTCACTGTCGACGACAAGACCATGGAAGATGTGATCAATGCCCTGAAGAGTAAGGGCCTCGTCTCCGGCGCTCAGAAGAGTCTGCTCGGTGCTATGCCAAAAATCAGAAACTACGCCATGCATGCGCGATGGGACAAATTGACGCCGGAGGATGCCAGGAGTGTCATAGGATTTGTGGAACAATTTTTATTGACCAATTTCAGCTGATACCCCGCCTTCATTCCCTTGTGCCGGAACGGAAGGTCTCACTACGGATCAGGGTGCACCAGAGCTGTTAATGGAAAAAGGGCTCAGGAGTCGCCCCCTGAGCCCCCTTTCCAAGCATTAACCTTTAAGGATCTTCAGACCGATGCAGATTGCTAGGATGATGACTGCAAAGGTCAAAGGTGAAACATGAATTTTCATGCTGCTCCTTCAAACTGATATGTAGCAGATTATTCTAAGAAGTGTGAGCAGCCAGATCACTGGCTGCGAAAAATACGCGGCGGAGTTACCAGACGTCCTCACGAATCTCAACAATTTTATAGCATTTCCAGCCTAAGAGTCCAGGTCTTCGCCTTCCCGCGTGCACCTGCTTGGCTCAGGACCAGACTTCCAGCCATGCCCCTGCGCCCGTCCATAAACTAATGAAGCCTTCTTCCTCCAGCTTCGTCCGCCGTGCTGCATGATTACTGCCGGTCGTAGCCTGAGCGAATCTTAGGATTGAGGCGATGAGTGGGTGCTGAAACGCTGGCCTGCTTGGAACACCAGCTGGATTACATCCAGAGCCTGTGAAGTCGCTAGAGCTTGACGCCGAGCGCCCTCAGCATCTCGAACGTATCTGCATACGGCACCTCGATCGCGCGGCACACGTTTGGGATGGGGACTGTCCTCTTCACATCCGCTCGGAACACTTCATGAGTCACCAATGTCATGCCGTTCACCTTCGCATATGCGATCAGCCATCCGTCTGCGCCACGGGCGAACTCCGCCTTCGCGGCATCCGTGAACTGAGCTTGCCCACTCACCCATGTCATGACCGTGGCGTAGTTCGTGGCGATGTCCGTAGCATCCGTTGACGCAAACCCATCGGCGAATCCGCCATGGTCATCTATCCACTCTCGGATCGCGTCCTCCTTGATCTCAGCACCCACGCGGTCGATGCTGCAGATTTTCCCAGCCTCCACAAGATTCGTCAGCGAAGTCCAGAATTTTGGGACGAGATCGAAGGCGTAGTACCGCCTGGCGGCTTCGATGAAGACATTGGCATCCAGTACATAGACCATCAGCCGCGGCGGTCCCCCAGACCGAGGGACGTCGCGTAGCGGTCGAACGTTTTTCCGGAAATCCCAGTGAGTTTGTAAGCGTCCCGGTAGAGGAGTTTCCCCTCCATCACCGCCCGGAGCACCGCGTCGGCGAATTTGCGGCCGATCCGAAGGTTCTGGCTAGCATAGAAGTTTCCGCCCTCCTCTTCTTGGGCCTCCGTTCTTCTTCTCTCGTCGGCCTCATAGGCCTCATAGAATTGGGAAAAGTTCTGGCGTGTGATCAGCCCGAGGTCCAGCGCCCTACGCGCGGCGACGATTGCGCTTACCTTGAACCTTCGAGCGGCGGACTGGAACGGTTCCGGTTCTTTACGGATTTCTGGCCATGCGGCCTGTAGTTCCGCCTCCGGGACCAGGAACTCTGCTGCGACGAGATTGCACGCGCGCTCCGTCCTGTCACCCGATGGCATGAGTTGCCGCAGGTCGAAGGCGGCGCTGACGCCGAGCCAGACATGCGCCAGCTCGTGGGCCAGCGTGAACATCTGAGCGGCCTTGCCGTCTGCCCCGTTGACGAAGACGATCGGCGCATACGGATCGACTAACACGAATCCACGGAACTCCTGAGGGTCCAGCTTTCGGTGTGTGTTGTTCCCGACGATTCCATTCACGACGACGATGATCCCTGCGTCCTCCATCCTCCGGCGGAGGTCTCTGAGGGCGTCAACCCACGTGCCGTGCCGGTGGGCCCATGAATCCGGCAGACCGAGAACCCGCCGCATATCGATAGCCACGCGACCGGGCGAACTGTTCACCGCAGCAGAATGGACGAAAGGCAGAGGCTCTTGCCCCTGCTCAAGCAACGACTCCTTCATCCATGCTTGCCTCCGCTCCATAGTCTGGACGGTCTCCAGCAGGTCGGGGCTTGGATGGTCGGACACCTCATCGCCAACGGTACGGAAATGTGGGATAGACAAAGCTTCTTGCGGTGGCTCTTGGAGAAACAGGAAGCCGAAAGGCGTCGAGGTGGCGTGAGCGAATGACTCCAGCTGGTTCAGCGTTGGCTGCGCTTCCCCAGCCTCCCAATCATCCAGTTTGGGGAATCTGTCGCGCAAGTCAGCGCGAGACACGCCGGAACGATCGATCGCCCAGCGCAGGAGAGGGGCTCTGACACTAACTCTTGCCATAGACAGCTCCGACCTTCTTCACGCTGCACTTTGCCACTTGTCATAGTGGAAGTCTACAGCATCGCGGCACAGCTATGGTTGGGGTCAGGAGCAGTGGTTTTCAGGCTCGCCTACTCGTCCTCATGCCAAAACGGCAAGCCTGGATATACCACTGGCTGGCTCGGCGCGAATGGGCCGCAATCCTGCCTGGCCCGATGTGCCGTCACCATCGCTTATACATTCGGTTGGCGGATACAAAGCGAGGTACTGCCCTTACAGCTCAGCCAGATTGATCGTGAGGCCGGGAGTATTCGACTCGAGCCCGGCACCACAAAGAACCGGGACAGACACACAGTTTATATGACGCCTGAAATAGATCTGATGATGGGTGAGCAGATCGAGCGTGTGAAGCCCTTGCCCGCAAGCTTAGGCGAGTCATCACAACCTTATTCCCCAATCCACGGAAAGGACGGTTCCAAGGACAACGCCTGCGCGATTTCCGCAAGGCCTGGGAGACCGCATGCAAGAAGGCCGGACTTCACGGGGATGATCGGATATGACTTGAGACGACCGCCGTTAGAAATCTAGTTAGGTCTGGCGTCACAGAAACCGTGGCAATACGCGTCACCCGTCATAAAACTCGCTCCGTGTTTGATCGGTAGAACATTGTGAGTGAAGCAGACTTGAAAGATGCCGCCCGAAAACTTCACGGGCACAAGCCGGGCACACTACTCCCTACTTCCCCTCCCCTTCCCTTCCTCTCGTAAGTATGCAATATTTCGAAGATGCCCCCGTAGCTCAGTTGGATAGAGCAGCGGTTTCCTAAACCGAAGGTCGCAGGTTCAATTCCCGCCGGGGGCACCAAACCCAAGCAGGCTTGCTCCCCGTACGCACTGGATCAATATGAAGGAGTATCGAGATGGGCAGACTCTTTGTCATTCTTGCGATATGCACCTCGCTCTATGGCTGTGCCGAGGCAGTCTATGGAAAGTCCGATGAGTCTTGGAACACATGGATCGGCTCCACCAAAGATGATCGTGTGAAAGACCAGGGTATCCCCACCCGCTGCCATACCTTCAAATCCGGTGGAGAAGCCTGTGAATGGCCGGTGACGTGGGCTCCCAACAGCGTGGGCACCATCACCATGACCTTCGACCCCAAAGGCGTCGCCTGCCAAT
>CAZXNN010000243.1:0-5373 GCA_964641915.1 uncultured Nitrospira sp.
GCTGAAATCACGTACACGACGAATGCGAAAATCTGCGGAGCCGGAAAGGCGAACACGTACCAATGCCAGAAACCGCCCGCCTGCGCGTCGGTGATCTTCACGAGGCTGAGCGAGCCGGCCATGATCAGAACGCCCACGATGGCCAGACCGACGTTCAATTCGTAGCTGATGATCTGCGCGGCCGACCGGAGTCCGCCCAGCAGCGAGTACTTGCTGTTGGAGGCCCAGCCGCCCAGGATGATCCCGTAGGCGCCGATCGAGGCGAAGGCCAGGATATAGAGCACCCCGACATTGATGTCGCTGATGACGAAGGGCTTGATGGTCATCCCGAACAGCTGGATGGTTTCATTCGGGCCGAAGGGAATGACCGCAAAGCCGATCAGGGCCGGTACCATCGCCAGAATCGGCGCGAGGCTGAACATGAACTTATTGGCGCCGGCCGGGACGATGTCTTCTTTGAAGAAGAGCTTCAGACCGTCTGCGATCGGCTGAAGAATGCCGTAGGGGCCGACTTCCATGGGGCCCATCCGATCCTGCATCCATCCGAGCACTTTCCGCTCGGCGAGCGTCAGGATCATCACGGTGAGCATCACAATGCCCATGACCGCGGCGATTTGTGCGAGCGAGACAGCGAGACGCAAGCTGAGTTCAGTCACGATGACACCCCTGGATTAGCGACCGTCAACATCGACACAGTTTTCTCACGACACCTTCACCATCGAGACCGAGGTCGTCCGGATATACGGCACCCTGGTCTCGGTATCCATCACGCACGCAAAGAGGCTGTTCACTTCCTGGCTGAAATGGTCCGGAAACCAGGCGTGGCCTTCCGGTACCCGGTCCGCGACTTTGACTTCCGCGGTGACCTCGCTCTGCGAATTGGAGAGACGGACGCGGTTGCCGTCGACCAGGCCAAAACGAACGGCATCGCGCGGGCTGAGGCGCAACGAGCTTCGGCCTTCGATTTGGATGAGCCCCTTCGACTTGGTCGACAACTTGCCCGAGTGGAACAGGCTCTGTACCAGTTCAATCTGTACCGTCCCGTCCGGACGGGATGGCGTCCGCGGTATCTGATAGCGCCCGGCGAGATCGCGTTCAAAGCCCTGGCTGAGATAGCGATCTATCGTCGCTCGATCGACCTTTGCCGGAAGCGGAGCCGGTCCTAATGAGCCATATCCCGGGATGAGACTCCGAATCTCTTTCAGGATCTCACGGCTCTCGGTATAGTCCAGCGGCATGCCGAGCAGCCCCGAGAGGGCGGAGAAGATTTCCCAATCCGGGCGGGCTTCGCCGACCGGCTCGACGGTCTGTCGGACCGCCTGGACATGGCCTTCCGTATTGGTAAACGTGCCGTCTTTTTCGAGCGACGAGCAGACCGGCAGGACGACATGGGCCAGCGCGGCGGTGTCGGTCAAGAAGAGTTCCTGGCAAACCAGCAGTTCCAGCTTGTCGAGCGACTCGCGCACTTCTACCGGAGCCGGCAGGCTGGCCAGGGGGTTTTCGCCGACGATAAACATCGCTTTAAGCTGGCCTGATTTGGCGCGGGCCAGCATGTCGATCAGAGTATGGCCAGCAGTAGACGGTGGCGCTTCTTTCCAGATGTCCACGACCCGGTCTCGTCCGCTCTTGTCGGTCACTTCGACAGGACCCGGCAGGAATTCGGCGACCGCGCCCATTTCAATCGCGCCCTGGTCGTTGTTTTCTTCCGCCAGCGGAGCCAGCCCGCATCCCGGCTGATCGAGCTTCCCCAGGAGAAGCAGCAGATCCAGGAGATTCATGGCGCCGGCATAGCCCTGATCGCTGCGCAAGAGACCCTGTCCTGTGACGACGACGACGCGCTTACCCTTGGCCAGGGCCTGCGCGGCGGCGGAATAGGATTCCTGGCCTGCTCCCGTGGCGGCCTGGATGTCCTGCCAGAACAATTGTTGCAGCCGTGCCGTGACGGCGGTCACGAAGCTCAATCGTTGTTGCGTCAGATCGGCGGCGACCAGGTTCTGTTCGACGACCGCTTTCTGCAAGCCGAGGATGGCGGTACGGAACAGCGTGGGCGACACGCAGAAATGGTGCTGCGAGAGATTCGCGATGTTGCTAATCGTGCCGATCGCCGGCAGCAGCGATTCGATCGTGATCAGCGTCGCCTGGCGTTTTCTGACGGCTTCCTTGATCGCAAGGCCGGTGATCGGATTCGTTTCCGTAATGTTCGTCCCGACCAGTAACAAGACATCGGCGGCTCCGAGATCCTCGAAGGTCACGGTCCAGCGAGGCGTGCCCTGCACGCGTCGCATGGCCTGTATGCTGTTCATCTGCCCGTACCGGGCGCTGCTGTCGAGATGGTTGGTGCCGAGCGTCAGCCGCATGAATTTCTGGAAGAGATACAGTTCTTCATTGGTGCAACGGCCGGTGATCAGACCGCCGAAGGCCTGGCCGCCGTGCCCCTGTTTGATCCGGCGGGCTTGCTCGGCAATGAACTCCAGCGCTTCCTCCCAGGTCGTTTGCACCAGGGAGCCGTTTTTGCGGATCAAGGGATGTGTGAGCCGCTCGGGATGGCTGGTGGCGTGAAAGCCGAAGAAGCCTTTGGCGCAGAGATCGCCGTTGTTGCGTCCGGCGCCGTAGGCGGAGTTCACTTCGATCAACTGGTTGGTCTTGGTCTGGACGGTGATCTGGCACCCGTCGCCGCAATAGCCGCAGATCGTCTCGGCCCGTTTCAGCATCCAGGGCCGGTATTCGTACATGGACAGGCGGCTGGTGATCGCACCGACCGGACAGATCTGCACGCAGCCGCCGCAAAACTCGCAGTCCAGCGGATGGGCGCCGAAATGCTTGATCTCCGTCATCGTTCCGCGGCCGACCGGTGCAAGGGCCTTCACGTCCATCACTTCGTCGCAGTACCGGACGCAGCGTAGGCACTGCACGCAGCGGTTCATCTGCGTTTCGATCAAGGGGCTGAAATATTCTTTCTGGAAGATGCGTTTCGTTTCGGCGAACCGGCTGGTCGTCGCGGTGTACTGATGGGAAAAGTCCTGGAGGTCACACTTCCCGCCCTGGTCGCAGACGGGGCAGTCCAACGGATGATTCGCGAGAATGAATTCCAGCACGGATCTATGGGCATCGTTCACGACCGTCGTCGCGGTCCGGACGCTCATGCCTTCCGCGACCGGCGTGCTGCAGGCCGTCTGGAGCTTGGGCATTTTCTCAATCTCGACCAAGCACATGCGGCAGTTGGCGTCCGGCTTGAGCTTGGGGTGGTAGCAGAAGTGCGGAATCATCGCGCCGACGCGCCGCGCGGCTTCGATCAGCAGAGTGCCTTTCGGCACGCTAATGGTGTGGCCGTCGATCGTCACGCGAACTGTTTCAGACGTATTCGGCATAGTCTCAGTGTCTGGTTCCAACGGATTCCGGACGGATCAAATTGGCCGCCTCGGCTTCGTGAATCAACGTTACGTATTCGTTCCGCCAATGTTTCAACGTGCTCATGATCGGCGATACCTCGGCATCGCCGAAGGCGCAGACCGTACGGCCCGCGATGTTCTTGCACAGATCTGTGAGGGTTTCAAGGTCTTCCATCCGGCCGCGTT
Source organism: uncultured Nitrospira sp. (assembly GCA_964641915.1). GTDB lineage: Bacteria > Nitrospirota > Nitrospiria > Nitrospirales > Nitrospiraceae > Nitrospira_D. The sequence goes on from CAZXNN010000243.1 coordinate 3,576, forward strand.
TGGCCATAATCCGGCGCATGGTCTGCACCAGCCAGGAGCTGCCTTCCCGGCAGGGACTGCACTTGCCGCAGGACTCGTGATAGAAGAATTCCATCAACCGGAGCGCGGCCCAGACCATGCTGGTGCCTTCTTCCATGACGGTTACTCCGCCGGAGCCGAGCATCGACCCGGCCGCTGCGACGGACTCGAAATCCAGCTTCACATCCAGATGATCGGGTGTCAGAAAGGGGGCCGAGGCCCCGCCCGGGATAAATGCCTTCAGCGGCTTATCCGACCGCATGCCCCCGGCATGTTCGAACACTAGCTCGCGAATCGTCACGCCCATCGGCAATTCATAATTGCCCGGACGCTTCACGTGGCCGCTGACACAGAAGACCCGTGTGCCGGTGCTCTTGGGCGGCGAACCGATGGCGGCAAACCATTCCGGCCCGCGAGAAAGAATGTGCGGGAGATTGGCCAGCGTCTCCACATTGTTGACGACGGTCGGTTTGTTGTAGAGGCCATGGGTCGCCGGGAACGGCGGCTTCACCCGGGGAAGGCCGCGCTTGCCTTCCAAGGATTCGAGCAGCGCCGTTTCTTCTCCGCAGATGTAGGCGCCGGCGCCGCGATGGACCCAGACGTCCACGGTGATGCCGGTTCCGAGGACGTCCTTGCCGATGTAGCCGGCGGCGCGGGCTTCCCCGATGGCTCGTTCCAGGATCTTGGACCCGAGGACCATTTCGCCGCGGATATAGATGTAGGCGGATTGGGCGCCGATCGCAAAGCAAGCCAGCACAATGCCTTCAAGGAGCTGGTGCGGATCCCGCTCCATGAGCTGCCGGTCCTTGAACGTTCCGGGTTCGCTTTCGTCGGCGTTGCAGCAGAGATAGCGCGGGCCTTGATAATCTTTCGGGAGAAATCCCCACTTCACGCCGGTCGGGAAGCCTGCGCCGCCCCGGCCGCGCAGACCCGACTTCATGACCGTGGCGGTCACGTCGGTCGGTGCGATTTTGCCGAGTGTGTTGCGCAAGGCTTGGTAGCCGCCGGTCTTTTCGTAGTCCGCCAAGGACCCGCGGTATCCGGGCTGCATCATATTTTTCAGAAGGACCAGCTCGTATTTCGGCATTTCAACAACCCATTGTTCGTGAAGCGTCGCTCGTGAAGCGCGATCCGGACCGGTTCCAATTTGCGAACGACGAGATGCGCTTCACGATTCACACTCCCGGTTTCGCTGATTCCGGCCACATATAGGGGCCGCTTTTTAGCGGGCTGGTTCCGGTGGTCCGGAGGTCCGTCAGGATCTTGTCGACCTTCTCTTCCGTCAGTCGTTCATAATAATCGTCATTGATCTGCATCATCGGCGCGGTGCCGCAGGCTGCCAGGCACTCGACGGCGGTCAGTGTAAACAAACCATCTGCGGTCGTTTCCCCTGGGCCGATTCCGAGCTTGGTCTTGATCCAGCCGATCACCGTATCCGAGCCGACCAGTGCGCACATGAGCGACTTGCATACCTGGATATGGTGCGTGCCGACCTTCTTGAGGTTCAGCATCGTGTAGAAGGTCGCGGTCTCATAGACCTGCGGCGGCGTCAGCTTCAACAAGCCGGCGATTTCCGTCATCGCCGCTTCCGTCACGTAGCCATGCTCACGTTGCGCGAGATACAGCAATGGAATCAGTGCCGACCGCTTCACCGGGTATCGGGAAAGAATCTCCTCGATTTCCTTTCCGTACTTTTCCTTCAGCACCTTCTCCCCCCACTTTTCTTCACCGAGGTGGCGGCCAGGATGTTCCAAACTGCGCGCATTGACCGAGCACATTC
>CAZXNN010000244.1:0-5360 GCA_964641915.1 uncultured Nitrospira sp.
GCGAGGAGAAATCTTCGGTTTTCTCGGCTCCTACGGCTGCGGCAAGACCACGACCATGAAAATGCTGACAGGCCTGCTGCCGGCCGGCGAGGGACAAGCCTGGCTGTTCGGCCAGGCGGTGGACCCGAAAGATCTCACAACCCGGCGACGCGTCGGCTATATGTCGCAATCCTTCTCGCTCTACTCGGAACTGACGGTGCGTCAGAATCTGACGCTGCATGCCCGGCTGTTCCACGTGCCTGCCGAGGAGATCAGCGGCCGGGTCGAGGTCATGGTCGAACGTTTCGATCTGGCCGATGTGATCGACGCGCGGCCTGACGCCTTGCCGCTGGGCCACCGCCAGCGCCTGTCCCTGGCGGTGGCGATGATCCATCGGCCGGAAATGCTGATCCTCGACGAGCCCACCTCCGGCGTCGACCCGATCGCCCGCGATGCCTTCTGGCAGATCATGATCGACCTGGCGCGTCGGGATAAAGTCACCATTTTCATCTCGACCCATTTCATGAACGAGGCTGAGCGCTGCGACCGTATCTCGCTGATGCACGCGGGCCGGGTGCTCGTCACAGGCTCACCGGCCGCGCTGACGGAGCAGCGCGGGGCGAAGACCCTGGATGATGCGTTCGTCCGCTTTCTGGAAGAGGTCGTGGCACAGGACAAGACGAAGGAGTCGCCGTTGCCCGCGGAAAGGGTGCCGTCTCCGGTCTCTGCCCCCTCCGCTCCTCCGACACCCGGCCCGAAGGCTCGTGACAAGAGGCAGGCGTTCGATCTTGGCCGCCTGTTCAGCTACACCCGTGTCGAGGCCCTCGGACTGCGTCGCGACCCGATTCGAGCCACGTTGGCGCTGCTCGGCAGTATCCTGCTTATGTTTGTTATGGGCTACGGCATCAGCATGGATGTCGAGGACTTGTCCTTTGCCGTGCTCGACCTCGACCAGTCCTCCACCAGCCGCGACTACGTACTCAACCTCGCCGGCTCGCGTTATTTTATCGAACACGCGCCCATCTCCGACTATGCCGAGCTGGACCGGCGCATGCGCAGCGGTGAGCTGAGCCTTGCGCTCGAAATTCCCCCCGGCTTCGCCCGCGATCTGGGCCGGGGTGAACGGGTGCAAATCGGCGCCTGGATCGACGGGGCCATGCCCCAACGTGCCGAAACCGTGCAGGGCTATGTGCGCGGCATGCACGCCCATTGGCTGGCCGATAGGGCTTCCCACGGGTTCGGACAAGAGCCGTCTGCCGGATTGGTCAACATCGAAACTCGGTTTCGCTATAACCCCGACGTCAAGAGTCTGGTCTCGATGGTGCCGGCAATGATCCCGCTGCTGTTGATGCTGATTCCATCCATGCTCACCGCGCTCTCCGTCGTGCGGGACAAGGAGATGGGATCGATCGTGAACCTCTACGTCACGCCGGTGACCAGGTTGGAGTTTCTGCTCGGCAAGCAACTGCCCTACATCTTGCTGGCCATGCTCAACTTCCTGGTAATGGCCGCGCTCGCGGTCACCGTCTTCGGGGTACCCATGACCGGCAGTTTTCTCACCCTGGCTGCCGCGGCGCTGCTCTATGTCATCTCCGCCACCGCCATGGGACTCTTGATTTCCGCCTTCATGCGCAGCCAGCTCGCCGCCATTTTCGGCACCGCGGTGCTCACTATCCTCCCGGCGACGCAGTTCTCCGGCATGATCGATCCGGTCTCCTCGCTGGAAGGGGTCGGCGCCCTGATCGGCCGTCTCTATCCAACCACCCATTTCCTGACCATTTCCAGGGGAACGTTCTCCAAGGCGCTGGGTTTCGCCGACTTGCAGCCCGCCATGCTGGCCCTGGCGCTGGCCGTGCCGGTGTTGATGGGGCTCTGCGTCGCCCTCTTGAAAAAGCAGGAGGCCTGAATGCGCGCCGCGAACATTCTGCAGCTGGGGATCAAAGAACTCTACAGTCTGGCCCGTGACTCAAGGCTGCTGATCCTGATCGTCTATTCGTTCTCCGTTGCGATCTATATCGGGGCGACGGCCATGCCGGAAACGCTCAACAAGGCCCCGATCGCCATCCACGACGAGGATCGGTCGCCGCTCTCGGCGCGCATCGTCGGCGCGTTTTATCGCCCGCACTTCATAACCTCGGCGTTGGTCTCCCAGGCCGGTATGGATTCAGGCATGGACGCCGGTCTGTTCACCTTCGCGCTCAACATTCCGCCGGAATTCCAGCGCGACCTGCTGGCCGGACGGGGGCCGACGATCCAGCTCAACGTCGATGCCACCCGCATGAGTCAGGCCTTTGTCGGCAGCGGCTATATCCAAGCCATCGTCACTGACGAGGTGAGCGAGTTTGCCCAGCGCTATCGCGGAAGCCCCGCGCCACGGGTGGATCTGGCGCTGCGGGCGCGCTTTAATCCTTCGCTGACCCAGACCTGGTTCGGCGCGGTGATGCAGGTCATCAACAACGTGACGATGCTGTCCCTCGTCCTCACCGGCGCCGCACTGATCCGCGAGCGGGAGCGTGGCACCATCGAACATCTGTTGGTCATGCCCGTGACGCCATTGGAGATTATGACCAGCAAGGTCTGGCCGATGGGGTTGGTCGTCCTTGCCGCCTGCGCCTTCTCACTCCTGTTCATCGTACAGGGCCTTCTGGCGATGCCCATTGAGGGCTCGCTCGCCCTGTTTTTCGCCGGCGCCGCCGTGCACCTGTTTACCACCACCTCCCTGGGCATCTTTATGGCCACCGTCGCACGCTCGATGCCCCAGTTCGGTCTGCTGCTGATGCTGGTCCTGATCCCGCTGAATATGCTGTCCGGCGGGGCCACGCCACGCGAGAGCATGCCGGTGTTCGTGCAGACCATGATGCTGGCGGCACCCACCACCCATTTCGTCGCCCTGGCCCAGGCCGTGTTGTATCGTGGCGCGGGCCTGGAGGTGGTGTGGCCACAATTCGTCAGCCTCGCGGTCATCGGCGCCATCTTTTTCGGTGTCGCGCTGGGGCGCCTCCGTAAAACCATCGGGCAGATGGCGTGAGAGGACAGCCGGATGTCGTGGATAATGGTGATGAACGCATCGACGGTAGCAAGTGGGTCAGGCACGGATCTACCGTGCCGACTTGTTCTTGTCTTGGATCTGGGTGTTGGTCCGAAGCCGACGGACCACCGATCAATTCCCCCGCGAGGTGGGGTATTTACAGCTCGATCGCCGATGCGACCGGTTCCAATTGAGGGGCGCAGATTCCTTGCAACAGTCTACCGAACTGAGGTCATCTCACACGAGAGGAGCTGCACAGTGAAGACCGCACTCATCGGCGCCACGGGTTTTGTCGGGCAGGCAATCTTGCAGGAAGCCTTGGATCGCGGCCATGAGGTCACGGCCATCGTCCGGCATTCGGAGAAATTACAGCCGCGCCCGAAGCTTCATTCTCAGAAGAGCGATGTCTACAACGCTGACGACGTGGCCCGGTTGGTCACGGGCCACGATGCCGTGATCAGCGTGTTCAATCCGGGTTGGGGCAATCCTGATATCTACAATCTTCAGGTCAAGGGCACGAGATCGATCATCGACGGAGTCAAGAAGGCCAGCATCAAACGATTACTGTTCGTAGGAGGAGCCAGCAGCATGGAGGTGAAACCAGGCGTTCAGGCCGTCGATTTTCCGGAATTTCCGAAGGAATGGAAACAGGGCGCACTTACGACGGGAGAGGCGCTGAACCAGTTGCGCAAGGAATCGGGATTGGACTCATCCTTTCTCGCCCCTTCAGCCGACTTGTTCCCTGGCCACCGAACGGGAAAGTTCCGGCTGGAAAGGATCAACTACTGACGGACACCAACGGCAAGAGCCACATCTCGACTCAAGATTATGCGATGGCCATGATTGACGAAGTGGCGCAACCTAAACAGATCCGGCAGCGTTTCACAGTATGCTATTGATGCATCATGACTAGAAACATAACTGCCAGGGCCGCGCCATTGCCGACTGGCTTGAGAGAGGTCCAGAACAGCGAGGAGAGCTGTATGGGACAAACGTGATGAGATAGACGCGCCTTATGGGCCCATTTTATGGTTGACACTGAATGAGATAAGGCGGTATCAGACCGGGGTGGGAAACTGCTGGACACAACAGTTGGCTAATCTAGAAAGGAGTTAAACGTGAGAAGATTCAATTATTTGTTATGTGCGCTTGGAATGGCTGTCTTCCTGGCGCAAGGAGCTGGCTCTTTGGCTTATGGGAAGACCGTTGACGCGGGAGATTCCAGCTCAAGTTGGAGTGGAACCGGTGAGTTCTTGGAACTTGGAAATGGAGAGCAGGTTGTCAATGGAATCGTGAAAGGAGTCCTGATCTCCCGCCATAAAGACGGCGGCAAGATGGTCGTCCATTCATCCAAACTGACGTGTCCTGTGCGCGTGAATATGAACCGAGGCAAAGATTCTCAAGCCATAGAAGGCCTCTGCACGGTCATGGCGCATGAAGGTAAGGACGTCGCCTATGCCCACTGGAAGTGTACGGGAAATTTGAAAGAGTGTGTGGGCGATTTTACATTTACGGGCGGATCGGGTGGATTCACAGGCATCTCCGGGACCACCGCTTTCCAGACCAGCATCATCTTTGAACTGCAGGAAGGAAAAAATGGTCAGGCCATTGGCTATGCGGTCTGGCCGAACCTGACATATACGTTGCCTTAGCAGCATCCTATGGCACGCTGCCGAGGTATCGGCAGCGTGCCGACGGGTCGGCAGATCATTTTAGTTCTCCTCTCCTCAGCGCGATTTTTTATCAAAAGAGCTTCATCGTAATTTCCACACGTTGGATAAGGTCGCCCATGCCAACCTGTCTTGGAATGAATATTGCCATGTCTATTAACGAACCCTTGCACAAGGGAGGTCGATCATGGCGACGACGGGTTTATCGGCAAAACGGCTGACAGAGCGGAAGACACCAGCGGAGGTCGTGTGTTGCAGCAGATGTGCGGGTCTCATGGTGATCGAGGAGTCTTTTGATTCCATGACGGGCAGGGCTCACGTCGATTTCCAGGTCAGGCGCTGTGTGCAATGCGGAGAAGTCATTGATCCGGTTATCTTGCAGAATCGCCGAGCACAATTGGAATATGACCGGGGTCATAGCGAGAAGGAAGGACTGTGTGCGAGATGACCCCATGCTGAAGATCACCGGTCAGCGGAGCCAAGCATCAGAGGGAGTGTCGCTTGTCCTGGAAGGGCGTCTTGCGGGTCCTTGGGTCGAGGAGCTCAGGACCTATTGCCGACGAGTACTTGAAAATCACCAGCGGTGCACCATGATTGATTTGGCCGGTGTGACGTTTATTGATGCTGAGGGCAAGACGCTCTTGGCTCAGTTGTGGCAGCAGGGAGTAGAACTCCGGGCCTCC
>CAZXNN010000245.1:0-5355 GCA_964641915.1 uncultured Nitrospira sp.
GATCACGGCGTCTGAAGGTAAGTGGCTGCCAGCCTGGCATCTGAAGGTGATTTCTCGGGCTCTGGTTGAGGCGGAGACGTCGCCCGAGCAGACGTTTCTGAATCTTCAGGTTACGGTTCGCGGGGGGAAAGCTCTCGACGTCGACACCCCCATCCCGACGCCGGGCGGGTGGACGGCGATGGGGAAGCTGCAAGTCGGCGACGAGGTGTACGACGAGCACGGCAGAGTGTGCCGGGTGGTCGAGGCGTTCGAGCCGTACGTCACCGACGAGGCTGTTGAGGTCAGGTTCGGTGACGGCTCAACACTGGTGACGGACCGCCCCCACAAGTGGACAGCCTACAGCCGCCGCGAGGGCATGGCGCTGGGGCAGTATCGACGCCGACATGGCCAGCCTCACCGGGCGTGGCCCGACGACTGGGGCACCCAATGGGAGACGGCCAGCCGACGGTATTCGCACAACGAATCGACTGACCCGCGTACGGCGAAGGTCCGTACGACAGGCGAGATGATGGACGCTGGCGGACGGTTCTACATACCCGTCCTCGCTGCCCCCCTCGAGGCCCCCGAAGCCGAGCTGCCTATCGACCCGTACATCCTCGGGTACTGGCTGGGGGGACGGCACTCGCTGGCCGCGATCACCGGGCGCGACCTGGAGCACTTCCGTGAACAGGTCGCTGAGGCCGGGTGCGCCATCGAGTCGGAAACCCGCAACCCGGAGTCGGGCAACTGGGCAGTCGAGGTTTCGCTGGACGACGGAGGCACGCTTCAAACAGCCCTCGACCGATGCGGACTCCTCGGCAATAAGCACGTTCCAGACGAGTATCTTCGTGCTTCTCCAGCGCAGCGCCTCGCCCTCCTTCGGGGCCTCATGGACTCCGGCGGCGTCAACGACAAGACCGGCGGGAAGGTGTCGTTCCTGAACCAGAACCGCCGTCTCGCCGACGCTGTCGCCGAACTGATGTCGAGCCTCGGAACCAAAGTGTCTCGCGGTCGGCGTCCGGTGAGGGTCGGCGGCGTTGAGACGGGGGCGATCGCCTATCGGGTGGCGACCATGTGCACGTTCAACCCGTTCTCACTGCCACGAAAAGCGGAGCGGTGGTCAGACGACTCGAAAGGTTCGCTGACCCGCCGGACCAGGGTGATTGCCGGGTTCGAGACGGTGGGCACGCGGAGGGTGCGGTGTATCGCCGTCGACTCCCCGAGCCACCTGTTTCTGGCCGGGGAGCAGATGGTCCCGACCCACAACTCCGAGCTGACGACGAAGTGGAACGTCGTCTGGTATCTCGGCATGTTCGAGGCGAAACGCATCCTGATCGTGTGCGCGTCCGGGGACCTCGCCGAGAAGTTCTCCCGCGAGGCCCGCGACATCTTCAAAACGTGGGGGCCTCTCCTGTTCGGAAAGAAAGTCCGCGAAGACATGTCGGCGGTCGACGAGTGGGGAACGAGCGACGGCGGGTTCGTCCGGGCCGTCGGTGCCGAATCGAAAGGCATCACCGGATACGGTTTCGACCTCATCGTGATCGACGACCCGGTGAGCGACGCGAAGGCCGCCCGGTCCGAAGTAATGAAGAAGAACCTGCTGGAATGGTATTCGGGGACGCTGAGAACGCGTCTCCAGCCTGGCGGGACGATGGTTCTGGTGATGGCACGGTGGACCGACGACGACCTGTCCGGCACCGTCGTCGAGAAAGCGGTCCGCGAAGGCACCGGGGACCCGTGGAAGATCATCAAGATCAGCGCGATCGCCCGCTGTCCCCTCCCCGAACCAGACCCTGACGACCCGGATTTCGCCGCGCTCTCACTTGAGCGCTCCGAGTGGCGTGACGAATGGGGCCGCTCTGACGGGGACAGCTTCTGGCCGGAAATGTGGCCCGCCGAGGTCCTCGAACGGATCGCCGAAGGTTTGCCCGACCCGACAGCGTGGGATGCCCTGTACCAGCAGGACCCGGTAGCGAAATCCGGGAACGCGTTCGAGCGCGGCCACTGGCGGCGCGTCGACCCGCTCGACGTCGCGATCGTCGACCGGGTCAGGGCGTGGGACCTCGCCAGCTCAGAGAACAAAGGCGACTGGACTGTTGGGGCGCTTCTGGGGCGCACAAGCGACCGTCGCACCGTCATCCTCGACATCGTGAAAGGCAGGTGGTCCCCCGACCGCGTCGAGGCCGAAGTTCTCGCCGCAGCGGACCGCGACGGCATGGAGGTCCGCATCCGCATGGAAACCCCGAAAGGCGATTCCGGGGTCACCGCGCTGCACTACGAGAACCTGCTCCACCACCGCGACTTCGCTGGATGGCCGGTGAAGGGCAAGAAAACGGAGCGGGCGGCGATCATGTCGGGTTCCCACAAGAAAGGGAAACTCCTGATCGCCCTCGGGGCAGCGTGGGACGAAGCCCTCGTCGCCGAGTTCGAGCGGTTCCCGTACGGCTCACACGACGATCAGGTTGACGCCTGCTCCCTCGCGTTCAATCAGTTGTGGGAGTTCGGCGGGGGCGACACCACAATGGTCGCCCCGACCGACATCGACGCTGCGATCCGGCTCATCGGACAGTACGAGCCACCCTCTGAGCTGGTCGAATACCAAGGTTCTCTGCCGTCTCCGGTGGCAGCGGATCACCGGACGGAATGAACGAGTAGAACACGTACCGGCGCATCCGCCGCGGTGTCCATATCTGCATCGGCCACAACGTCCCCTCGGCGACAACCCCGCCGGGGCACAGGGAACTCAGAGGCCAGTACGGCCAGTCGTCGTCGACGTTCAACCTGTTCCCCTGGAACGCCCGGTACGCTTGGGGGAGGGCTGCGGTGCCGATGTCGCCTTGGAACGCCACCGAGTTGCGTTTGAGATACAACCCTCTCCGTTGGAACCTGCGAGAGTTGCGTCGCATCAGGTATCGCTGGTTGCCGTCCATCCACGCCGCCGGGCGTTCGGCGACCCAGCGTGCCGCCACGTCGACCGTTTCGAGGTCGATCTCGACCCAGGCGCGCCCTCCGACGATCCACTGAGAGTCCTCCGTTTGGCGTTGAACGAGCGCGGCGTACGTCTCCTGCACTTCGACGGGGTCCCCACTGTCCTGTCCGTATCCGGCCTGAAGGTACAGCTCAGCCCACGTCGTCCCGACAGACAACCTCACGACGGCTCAGCGACGACCAGGGCGTCGATGACATCCTCGACGAGATCTGGCGTCACCCCCGCGGCCGAGGTGATCCCGTGGCGGCCGAGAAGTTCCATAGCGTCTTTGCGGTCAGCGTCCGACGCTGACGCCCACGCGGCGTTCAGGCGGGCCTTGTCGTCAGGCGACAGGGAGCGTGGGGCTGGCAGCGCCGCGGCAGGCTGGGAGGCCGGTCCGATCGTTGCCACCCCGCCGCCGTCGGCGAGTTCTTCGAGGGTCGCTTTCAACCTGAGCACGGGGACCACGAACTTGCGTTTCCGACCGGCGGACATCTGTTCGCGGCGCTCCACGGCGAGCGTCGCGCTCACGAGCCCACGCGACTGCGCCATGTCGATCAGGGACGCCATCTGCGACATTTCGCGTGTCGCCGCCCACGAGTTCGTTCGCAGGTTCCACACCCCAGTCAAGGACGTTTCCGGGATGATCACCGACAGTCGAACGGTCGGCTTGCACTCCATCGAGTCGTTCACCGCGCAGATGCACGGCTGGTCAACGAACGCCACATCATCCCCGGTGCGGATCGGGACGGTCACCTCTTCGCCGTCGCAGCGCCTGGCGCAACCCCCACCGGACCACAGCTCGTAGATCGGGGTTCCTCCAAGCGGGTCGGGAGGCAGGATCACGTTGATCTCGTTCGATGTTGTTTCGAGATCGAACGACCCGTCTGGGGCGGTGACGACATCGCCACCGTATGCAGCGGCGAGGCGGTCGACCTGTTCCCGGTCGCGGGTCGTGAACCTGAACGTGTCGATGCTCGCAGGGCGCATCCGCCCCGACGACGTCGACGCGAGCTTCCCGATCTTGATCTTCCCCGCCTCCTGGGGTCGCCCCCGGGCAACTTCGCTGATCGGCCTCACTGGGCGTGACATGAAAATCCTGATCCTTTCGTTAGCCCCACTCAACGGGGGAGTCGTCGGAGACGCTGAGCGTCCCGTCGACGTCGATGTTCGCTCTGTGAACGGAGGCGCTGGCGGTCAACTCCAGACCGTCGAACCATTCGCCGCTGCTGTCGTCGTGGACGTACCTCCACCGGACCTCGATCCTCAGCGACTCCGGGCTGGACATGACGAGCGGGTCAGAGAGGAACCGCTGCACCGCCGCCGAAATCCCCGCAGCCGTTTCCGCCGGGGGAGCGTCCGGCCGAAACTGGTGAACCTCGGTCCGGGTGATGATCTCGTCACCCACGGTTCACCCCCTTCAGTTCCCGTGCCCGCATCTCCCCAGCTTCGGTGATCCGACAGACCATCACGTCAGCCCCGTTCGGGCCGGTGATCGTCCCGAACGGCTCAACGAACCCTCCTTGACGGAGTTCCGAGGCCCGCTTCCACCAGCACACCCCAGGCAAGTCCAGCCCGGCAGCCTCCGCGGCAGCGGCGTCAGACAGCCCCGCAGGGGCGTTCCAGTAGGCGACGAGCATCCTTGCCCGATGCGAACCTGGGCGAACCCCGAACACCGCACCTTCCCGCCCCTCGGCGTCAGCGCCTGCGGCACGCGACGTTGCAGGGTCAGCGGGCCTGGACGTCTGGCCGAGCGGCCGATGGCAGCACGGGCAACGCTCAGTCATCGCTCCACCTCCCGCAATACGGAGCGGAGCCGGTCGATCACAGCGAGCAGGAACCGCTGCGATTCGATCCCCACACTCGCCCCAGACCTGACCGCCGTACGGATATCTTCGATGCGGTCCCACTCTTCTTCATCCGGCATTCGATCTCCTCTCCTCGAGAGCCCGCCGTCTCATACGACGGATCTCGCGTTCGTCCTTTCCTCCCCACACCCCGCCAGCCCGACGCGACGGGCCGAGAGCGAGCGCGTAGTCGAGACATTGTTTTCGCACCAGGCATTCGCTGCACACGGCTTTCGCCGGGGCGGTGTCGTTCGCCCAGAACAGGTTCGGGTCGACCCCGCGGCATGCGGCGTCCTCGCGCCACACCCCATCGTCGTCGATCTGCGACATCATGGGGCACCAACCGACAGCGCCGCTGTTGCGATTGTTGAGAGGTCCTCCAGGTCATCCGCACAGTAAGGGGCTCCGAGATCCTTCAACACGAGCCGCTGCTCGCCCGTGTCGTCGACGGAGATCATCCCGGCCGTCGTGGTCGGTGTCCGCTGGTTCTTGCGGAACAGCAACCCCCACAGGCCCGTACCGACGGTCGGGTCGCCGAGGCTCTGACGTTCCCGAGGCCCG
>CAZXNN010000246.1:0-5351 GCA_964641915.1 uncultured Nitrospira sp.
GCTTCGATGCGCCGCACGCCGGCCGCGACACCGGTCTCCGACACGATACGGAACAGCCCGATCTCGCCGGTGTGACGGCAATGGGTGCCGCCGCAAAGCTCCTTGCTGAAGGATTCGACCGTGACCACCCGCACCTGCTCGCCGTACTTGTCGCCGAAGAAGGCCAGCGCGCCTTTGGCGACCGCGTCCTGGATACTCATCACTTCGGTCGAGACCGTTTCATTCCTGCGAATCTCGTTGTTCACCACCGTCTCGATTTCATCGATATCGCGGGTCGAGAGCGGGCGGAAATGGGCGAAGTCGAACCGCAACCGGTTCGGCCCGACCAACGATCCGTACTGCTTTACATGAGGGCCTAACATGTCCCGCAACGCCGCATGCACCAGGTGCGTCGCCGTGTGATTCCGCGCCGCGTCCTGGCGGGTCGTCGCATTGACCAACATCCGAAGTTGCTCGCCTTCCCTGATCCGTCCCTTGGTCACGATCCCCTTATGGAGAATCAGCATCGGGGAAGGTCTGGTCGTCTCCTTGATCTCCAACCGGCCTTCCGGACCGACCAACAGACCCTGATCGCCCATTTGGCCGCCGCCCTCGGCGTAGAATGGCGTGACATCAAGGGCGACTTCAACTTCATCGCCCTCGGACGCTTCCTTCACTATCCGGTCCGACTTGAGAATCGCCTGCAGGACCGCATCCGTGTCCAACCGGTCGTAGCCGACGAACTTCGTCGCGCCCAGACGCCCGGCCAGTTCCGATACCGCCGGCCTCGCCGTTTCCTGTTCAAACCCACCGGTCTTGCGCGCTCGGGTCCGCTGCTCCTCAATTGCCTGGTCAAACCCCTTCTCATCAACCGTCATATCCTGTTCGCGACAGGCCTCCTGAATGAGGTCCATCGGAAACCCATACGTGTCATAGAGCTTGAAGATATCCGTTCCGGCCAATACCGTCTTGCCCGATGAACGGGCCTTCTCAATCATATCGTTAAGAATCGGCAAGCCCTGGTCGAGGGTGGCGATGAACCGCTCTTCCTCCCCACGCGTCGCTTCCGCGATCGTCCCGGCCGCAGCCTTCACTTCGGAATAGGCCTCGGCCATCTGCTCGACCACCGTGGCGGTCAGCTCATGCAGAAACGGCTCCACAATCCCCAGCAATCGCCCATGCCGGGCCGCGCGACGGAGAATACGCCGCAGCACATACCCGCGCCCTTCGTTGGACGGGAGCACGCCGTCGGTCATCAGGAAGCTGATCGCGCGCAAATGGTCGGCGATCACGCGCATCGAACGATCGGCCTGTTCCTTTTTGCCGTACTGCATGTCGGCGCGCGCGCCGATGGCCCCCAGCAGCGGCGTGAACAGATCGCTGTCGTAGTTGCTCAAGACGCCCTGCGCCACCGCTGTCAGCCGCTCCAGCCCCATCCCGGTATCGATGCTCGGTTTCGGCAAGGGATTGAGCTTCCCGGATACATCCCGGTTGTACTGCATGAAGACGAGATTCCAAATCTCGATGACCCGGTCGCCCTCTCCGTTCGGCGTATCGTCGCCCGGCACCGCCGAACCTTGATCGAAATGCAGTTCCGAGCAGGGTCCGCAGGGACCCGTATCGGCCATTTGCCAGAAGTTGTCCTTTTCTCCGCACCGGACGATGCGGGACGGCGACACACCGATCTTCTTCCAGAGTTGATCGGCTTCATCGTCCTCGCGGAACACCGTGACCCACATCCGGCTCTTGTCGAGCCCGACCGTCTTAGTCAGAAACTCCCAGCCGAAGAGTATGGCGTCTTCTTTGAAATAGTCTCCGAAGGAAAAGTTCCCCAGCATCTCGAAAAACGTGTGATGCCGCCGGGTGTACCCGACGTTTTCGAGATCGTTGTGCTTTCCGCCCGCCCGCAGGCACTTTTGGACCGTCACGGCGCGCTTGTAGGCACGCGTCTCCTCGCCCAGGAACACCCGCTTGAATTGATTCATCCCGGCATTCGTAAAGAGCAGGGTCGGATCGGCCTGGGGAATCAAGGCCGAGCTCGGCACCGCCTGATGCCCCTGCTGCTCGAAATACCGGAGAAATGCCTGGCGAAGCTCGCGCGCACTATTCTTCATGGCTCAAGTCCCTCATGTCCAAAGCGAGCTCGTATAGTACGCTCGATCGTCTCTTCTTCGAAACCCCACTGACGTAGGAGGCGGACGGCCTGTACGGACGTCACTGGCCGCCCCTTACGCTGCCATGATTTCAGCGCCCGTGTAGCGAGGGTGTCGTCATCCACCTCGGGAAGGGTCTTCTTGACAGCCCTTTCAGCAACGGCGTCCTGAATCCCTTTGGCCTGCAACTCGGCTAACAGGCGCTCACGCCCCATCGGCTGTCGCGCCAATCGGCTCTCAAGCCACCGCTCGGCGTAGGCCCGATCGTCGAGATACCGGAGATCGGACAACCGGCTGATCGCCTGTTTCGCCTGGGCGGCCGATGCCCCTTTGCTCAGCAGATACTGCTCAACCTGGGCGACCGTCCGGTCCCACCGGGCCAGATACCGCACAGCCAGATGCATCCACTCCTCTGACGACGATGGCGGGAGCCGCTTTGTTGCACCCACAGGTCTGCCGCCTATTTATGCGCCCGCTTCTCCTCACCCTTCTCCGCTTTTGAAGAAGACTTCTCCTCTTTCGGCTCGGCCTTTTTTTCATGACGGGCCGGCACCCCGGCTAATTCACGCAGCTTCGCTTCAATTTCGTTGGCCACAGCGGGATTATTCTTGAGGAAATCGCGCGCGGCATCCCGCCCCTGCCCGACCCGTTCACCTTTATAGGAATACCAGGCCCCGGACTTATCGATAATCTTCTTCTCCACCCCGATATCAACCAGTTCACCGGTCTTCGAAATGCCTTCGGCGAACATGATGTCGAATTCCGCCTGGCGGAACGGCGGCGCCATCTTGTTCTTGACGACCTTCACCCGCACCCGGTTTCCCATCACATCCTGACCCTCTTTCACGGACTCGATACGACGGATATCCAGACGAACCGAGGAATAGAACTTCAAGGCATTGCCGCCGGTCGTGGTTTCAGGATTACCGAACATCACCCCTATCTTCATGCGAATCTGGTTGATGAAGATCAACGTCGTCTGAGACTTGGAGATGGCCGCAGTCAGCTTGCGCAGCGCCTGCGACATGAGCCGGGCCTGCAAGCCCATATGGGAATCGCCCATTTCGCCTTCGATTTCCGCCCGCGGCGTGAGCGCGGCGACCGAGTCCACCACGATCAGGTCGATCGCTCCGCTGCGAACCAGCGTCTCGGCGATTTCCAAGGCCTGCTCACCGGTATCCGGCTGGGAGACGAGCAATTCGTCGTCTTGTACCCCGAGCTTCTTGGCATAGGTCAAATCCAACGCATGCTCCGCATCGATGAACGCCGCCACGCCGCCGGTCTTCTGCACTTCGGCGATACAGTGGAGCGTCATCGTGGTCTTCCCCGACGACTCCGGGCCAAAGATCTCAATAACCCGTCCGCGCGGCAAGCCCCCGACCCCGAGGGCGATGTCCAGCCCCAGCGACCCGGTCGAAATGGCCGGGACATCGGCAGGACGTTCATCCGTCCCCAGCTTCATGATGGCACCCTTCCCGTATTGCTTCTCGATCTGGGAAAGGGCCAACTCCAACGCGCGCTTTTTGTCGTCTTTCTCTGACATGCGTATCTCCTACAGGATTAGAAGGAATCAGGAAGGGGGGATTATACCCAAGCGGGAAAAGGAAACCTAGAGCGGAATGGTGATCCGACGAGCGGGCTCATACGCAAAATCCTGCATTCGACCGCCGGCGATTCTCACGACATCGACTCACGAATTATCCCACATATGTAAATGGGGGATTACTTGCTATGCTGCACGTCCCCACCGCTGAGTCTGCGCCGCCTGGAGAGACGATGAAGATATACGAGCACAGCGATCCTGGCTCCCTACGTCCTCGATCCCACCCTTGGACCGACGGTGAATCGGATCCTGCTCACAAGTACTACGATTTTCGTACGAGGCCTGAACTCATCCGGTCGTCGCTTGAGGACTTCCTGGAGTGGAGCGCTTACCCTGCGACTGAAACGTTTTATCGGCTCCTTGAATGGCTCAACGGAGCAGAATCCGCCCTTGAAACCAATGACTGCGCCTTCAGCGGCGCGACCGCCAATACGAGTCCCCGGCATCCCAAAAGACTGCAATGTTCCGGCCGCCTGATGATTCTCTACCGAGACCTGGCATCCAACACCTCACCGGAACAGATGCACTGGCTGACCAACGGCGCCGCTCACGCGATGAGCGCTGGCGATCCGGCCTTTGAATGGGGGGCCGTCGGAGCCACCATGACCTCGGTCAGATTTACAACCCTGCCGGGGCCGCCTGAGCAGCAACAGGGACAGCAACTCATGTTGTCGTTTTGGGCCTGGGGAAAGGATGAGCCTGAGGTCATGGCCAACCTCGATCGTACTTTTCGCAACTTGACCGTAGCCCTTCGACAGATTTCCGATGCGATCCGTCGTCCATCGACAGCCCCCGCCCCAAACCATTAACCATTCAGCCGCACGTCCCACAACTTCGTGTAGACCGAACCGGTCGGCCTCAACTCGCTCTTGATCAGGAGAACCGACTCCACCGCCAGGCCACCCCATGACAGCGGGCGATCCAACAGCCTGCTCGAAGCGAGGGTGTCGCCGAACTCATGCGCCCCGGCCTTGATCCTGGCCAACGTCAGATGCGGGCCCAAGGGTCGGCTGTCCGGCGCGAAACCGAATGAGTCGCATCGGGTTTCGACTGCCGCATGCAACTCAGCCAGCCGCTTAGCCTCATCGCTTCGTTCCCACCGTTCCGCAGCTCCGACCCACAGGACGCGCGGGGCCTGGCAAGAAGGGAATGCCCCCAGTCGTTCGAGAGGAATAGATATCGCACACTGACCCTGTAAGGCCTCGGCAAGCGTTTCGCACAGCGGTGCAACGGCCTGCTCGTCCATGTCGCCGAGAAATTTGATTGTGAGATGGATCGAGGCTGCCTGCACCCACGAGACACGCACGGCCCTCGGCAACTCACAGGCAAGAGATGACTTGAGATCCTGTTGCACTCGCGCGATCTGGGCTCGAACGTCCTCGGACAAATCGACGGCCAGAAAGGCGCGAATCATGTCCGAGCCCGGTCGATCAACCACAGGCGTAGGAGATTGAGCGCGGCCTGCGACGACCGCTGCTTGATAACTGATCGATCACCGTGAAAGCGAAACTCTCTTGTGATGGCTTCCCCTGCCCCGCCATCGAGTCCGACATAGACCAATCCAACTGGCTTCGTCTCCGTCGCGCCGCCGGGACCTGCAATGCCAGTGACACTCA
>CAZXNN010000247.1:0-5339 GCA_964641915.1 uncultured Nitrospira sp.
AATCCCCACAAAGGTACAGCCCCGCAGCCAGACGCGGTGAGGTGGTACGATTTCCAGATGAAAGCGCCTCGAGTGGAGGCAGCGCACGTTGAATGCGATCAGTCCTCAGATGGCGCCACTCGTTGACTTGCGAGCCAAACCAAGATTGCAGATGTCGTCGTACCGCTTGCGAAATATCATCGTGCAGATCGGTCTGCTCAGTCGCCGTCACTGAGATCAAGGCCCGCCCAGGCGGCGCGTACGAAGGCGCCGCCTCACTGAGGACACAGACCGTTCGGACCACCCCATCACCGTCCCCGTTTACTATCAGCCAGGGGCCGCATTGCGGAGCAGCTGACGCATCAAAATAGAGCGTCACTGAGCCGCGAGCTGGGGCGATTGGTTTGTCCTCCCCACGCAAGCGGGCCGCAGTCGCTTCATCCGTCGCTACCACCAGCACATCAGCCGTGAGCGATTCTCCGGATTCCAGTGCCACGCTCGAGCCCTGAATCCGTTGGACGGCTTGGTTCAAACGGATTGTCCCCGGAGGCAACGTAGCCGTGAGCTGTTGTGCGATAGTGCCCATACCATCTCGTGGTAGGGCGGTGACTCCTCGGCAGAACGCAGCCCAGACCACTTCAAATATCCAACAAGGCGTGTTCAATTCCATCTCCAAGAACACGCCGCTGAGAAACGGCCGAAAGAAATGCCTCACCATCGCGTCAGAAAAGTCATAGGTCTGCAACACATCGCGAGTCGGCCGGGCAGGGTCTCTCATCACAGAGCAGAGGCGCTGCTGCAAGGCGTCCCGACGCATACGCAGCATCCTGAACTTGTCGGCAAGCGAGCCGATGGGGCTGAGTAACATCCGGGGAAGGTCTTGCGGCCTTCGAAAGGGATCGCTCATCACGTGCAAGCGTCCGTCGTGACGAACGAGCGCTCCGGCATGAAACGGCATGAGCTCCAATGCGGAATAGTCCAGCGTCTCACGCGCTTCAGGATAGCCGGCAAGAAAAACCTGAAATCCGCGATCAAGTTGAAATCCCTCGATACGATCCGTGCGGACACGCCCCCCGATGCCGTCGGACGCTTCAAGGACCGTGCACGTGAAGCCCGCGTTCGTCAGACGACGCGCACAGGCCAATCCGGCAAGACCGGCGCCGATAATAAGTACAGTGGGAGTTGAAGGCATGGTGAGTTATTTCACCTCTTGAGACACTGGAGATGTGTAGTCTGCCAGACGGTCACGCTCTCTCTGCCTTGTCGTCGAAGGCGATGTCATGTCCATCTCCGTAGCTGTTCATTGAGCGTTTTTGCGATCAGCTGTAAATCGAACGGCCAGGCATAGCGCAGTTCGACAGTGGGATACATCGGCCTCAGGTGATCCAGGATCTCCGGTATCTCGACTTCTGAATGTGATCCGCCCGGCGTGAACATCGTCGTCAGCACGGTGATGGATGTCGCGCCTTGTTTGACCAAATCCTCCACCGATTCTTCCAACGTCGGCATGCAGAATTCGTTGTAGGCCATGGCAAACAAGACACTCAGATGCGGGCGCAGCACGGCCGCCACCCCGACTTGGCGTAGAGCAGATGAACGACACTAATGGACCGTTCAAGGAACCCACCTTCACAATAACAGAGATAAAAGTTCCAGAGGCGCAGGAATTCCTCTCGATATCCTAACGCCATGATCTGAGGAAGGGCTCTTGCCAAGTTTTTTCTCCAAGCCCTTAGCGTTGGCCCATAGTGCACCCCGATATCTTCAAGGTCAATCAGACCCAAATTGCCAACTTTCGCCGAGGCCTGCGTCAGAGCGCTGATTGATGGGATACAACTGCCAGGGAAAATGAAGCGCTGAATGAAGTCAACGGAGCGCTTCGCCCGCTGGTAGAATCGCTCATCGATTGTGATGCCCTGGATGAGGGCCAGCCCCTGTGGTTTCAACATGCGACTGCAGATTTCGAAAAACGTTCCGTAATATTGATGCCCGACTGCTTCGACCATCTCGATGGAGACAAGCTTGTCAAATTGCCCGCCCAGATTCGGCAAATCCCGATAATCCAAGAGCAAAACTGTGATCCGATCACTCAAGCCGGCTTCTCGAATTCGTTGTAGCGCCATGTCATACTGCTGCCGCGATATCGTTGTGGTCGTTACACGGCATCCATAGTGGTACGCCGCATGGATGGCAAATCCACCCCAGCCTGTGCCGATTTCAAGCAGATGGTCGTTTGCCGACAATTGCAGCTTGCGGCAAATGCGATCGTTCTTCGCACGTGAGGCGTCTGCCAACGTCGTCCCAGGTCGTTCAAAGTAGGCGCAAGAATACATCATTGTCTCGTCGAGCATGAGCCGGAAGAACTCGTTTCCTAGATCGTAGTGGGCGGCAATGTTCTTTGTGCTGCCAGCTTTCGTATTACGATTCAGCCAATGAAACGTCTTGAACAACGGCCTGGTCGCCAGTGCGAGGCCACCTTCCATGCTGTCCATGAGCGATCGATTCAACGCGAAGATCCGAACCAAGGTCGTGAGGTCATCGCAGTTCCAGAGCCCCCGACTGTAGCTGTCACCAACCCCGACCGTGCCGCTCAGGGCGATGTCGACATACGCGTAGGAATCGTGAATCGTGATGGTCGCTTGGAGCGAGCACTGTGAAGTTACCTGCCCAAAAGAATAGCGGTCCTTCCCGTCCACGAGCGTCACAGCACCCTGTTGTAGCTTTTTAAGCTTGGAGAAGATGAGTCGGCGTGCGAGCCGAGAGAGCCAGCTAGCGCCCGACGAGAGAATCTCATGACTGCTGCGCCGATCGCTGAACTCAAAGCGGGATGCAATCGTTTGGTTGCTCATGATGGTCTCTCACCCGTCACGATGGACGACGACTCCTTTCTTTTGCTGGGGTGTGCATGGAAGGGGACACCTTTGGCCCATAGTTTCAACGCCTGCCAATGGATGGCACCGATGACCTTGGCCGTCATCAAGGGGTACTGGACAAGCACACGTGCGAGTGCTGCGCCAGAGATTTCCCGTCGTTCCAGCCTCATCGTAGCGTCGAAGAAAGGCCGCCCGTCGCGAAGATTTTCCATATGGATGGCAAGTTGCGATGCCGGTTCGGTAAATCTCCAGTCGTAGGCCGCATCCATGTCGATAAACGGTGAGATGTGGAACACCTTGTCGAGCCGGTAGTGCTTTCTTCTCCCGCTGGCGCGATTGTCGTTCGTACCCAGGACATAACAGTGACGTTCCCCCCATGGGGTGTTCGTGATTTCCGCGACGATGGTGTCAATAGATTCTGCGGATCGGTCATAGCAAAAATAGAAACTGACTGGATTAAAGACGTACCCGAAATAGCGGAAGTGTGTCAGGAGACGGATCGGTCCAGCCGGTCGACTGCCTGTTCTCTCCTCCACGAGTTGTCGGATCGATTCATCCAATGTAAGGCTTGGATCGCCAACATGGTCCGCGCGGTTAAACGACGCAATGTTGGCTTGGTTCACAGACCAGAACCAGCGATCCTCAAAGATGGTCGGCAATTCGTCTAGGTCCACATACATCATGAACAACCGGTAGGTGAACGCGTGTGGAACCGGACTGAACCGCCGGTGCCGAACGTGTCCCGCATAGATCGCGCTCTTCATGACGAGAGATCCTTCCCGAATTGCTTACAGACGGTCAGAGCACTATTCACTCCATCCTCGTGAAACCCAAAACCCCAGTAGGCACCGCAATAGGACGTCCGATTGACGCCGTTGATCTCGCTATGCCGTTTCTGTGCGGCCACCGCTTCAGGCGAGTACACCGGATGATGATAGGTGATGCGACGAAGGATCTTGGCCGGATTGATGGCTTGCGTGTGATTGAGCGTGACGCAGAACTCGGAGGGCGCGGTCAGCCTCTGCAGCTTGTTCATGTGGTAGGTCAGAACCGCGCGATCCGGCTGGGCCCCAAGCAGATGGTAATTCCATGCGGCCCAGGCTAGTTTGCGTTTGGGGAGCAACGACGTGTCGGTGTGCAACACTGCTTCATTCTCTTGGTAGTGGATAGCTCCCAAGACCTCCTTTTCCGTCGGTGAGGGGTCGCCCAGAATTGAGAGGGCTTGATCGCTGTGCGTGGCCATGATCACATGGTCGAACCGCAAGGCTCGGTAGCTGCGCCCTTGCACCTTCGCGCGGATCTCCACGTAACCTGGGAAGCGTGCCATCGATTCGACCGGGGAGTTGAGATGAACCCGATGGCAGAACGATGCGATGAGTTTCTCAGCATACCGCCGCGAGCCACCCGTTATGACCCGCCACGTCGGCCGCTCACCGACCGAAAGCATGCCATGGTTTTTGAAAAACTGGACTAAGTACCGGGCCGGAAACTTCCACATGTTCTCGTGACTGGCTGACCAAATGGCAGCCCCCATCGGGATGATGTAGTACTCGGTGAACTCCCTTGAATATCGATGAGTCTCCAGATAGGAGCCGAGTGAAGGGCTTGGCTCCAGCAGAGTCAGCAGTTCCAGCGATTCACGATTGAAGCGGAGAATGTCCCGTATCATCCGGTGGAACGAAGGGCGAAGCAGGTTACGCCGCTGGGCGAACAGTGTATTCAGCGACGTCCCATTGTACTCGAGGCCGGTTCGCTCACACTTCACACCGAAGCTCATGTCGCTCGGTTGTGATTCCACGCCCAGTTTCCGGAGTAAGGCAATGAAGTTCGGGTAGGTCCAATCGTTAAACACAATGAATCCGGTGTCTATGGCGTAACTTCGGCCTTCCATCGGGACGTCGACCGTATTGGTATGTCCGCCGATATAATCAGCAGCCTCGAAGACCGTGATCTCATGATCTCGATGTAGGAGATACGCCGCAACCATTCCCGAAATGCCTGTGCCGACAATCGCGATCTTCATTCCGTCTTCAGGGCCTCATTGATCGGATCCAGACCACGCCAGATTACATAAGAGGTCACCAGACCATCGACCCCCGGCATGATTTCCGTACACTGGCGGTGAGCGCCAATCCGGTCTCGGCGCTCGGCAGGTCTGTCACCACATAGCAATCGACCTGTTCCGTGAATTCCAGGGGCACACTAGTTCCAGCGTTGGGGCACCTTCTTGACCTTGGAGACATCGTAGCCCTCCTCGGCGATGAGCCTCAGAAACCGCTGGTAGTCCGGATCAGGAATTTCAGGTGTTCGGGCCATCAGCCACACGTAATCGCGCGCGGTTCGTCCGATGACAGTCTGACTGTACGACTCGTCAACAAAGACAATGCGATAGTCGGCCTTGATCGGCCAGATGAACTGCATACCCCAGACGGCATTCGATTGCGTATCGATGATATAGCCGGTGGGATGATATGTCTTGCGCTCCCC
>CAZXNN010000248.1:0-5317 GCA_964641915.1 uncultured Nitrospira sp.
CCGATGTAGACGAGGCTGGTGTTGATCTGAGGATGGTGCTTGGTGGCTTCGGCGTCCGTTTTAAAGATGGGAACCGCAACCAGGCCGCTCCCGTAGGGAATCTCGTGCGTCTTGCCGGCATCCGGCGGATAGACAAAGGCCAGGACGTTCAGCGAACGCTTGATCAGGTAGCAGAACTCGGCCATCCGGCGCGCGGCGTTGACGCCTGCCACGCCGCCCTGAATGACCACATAGGTATCTTTGTTTGCCAGGATACTCATCGGGATCTCCTCTTCAGTGCTGAGTGCTCAGTGCTCAGTGCTGAGTGGAAGAGCAGTTCTTGCTGCTCAGCACTCAGGACTCAGCACTCGGTTCTATTTCTGGAGCGCCTTATCAACGATGTCGGTGAGCGGCGTATTGCGATCGAAGACACTGATGTCGAACCCTTCGTCCTTGAGGGCACGCATCGCGTCGAGCCCTTCCTTCTCTCGCGGGCCCCCACGACGCACCCAGATCTTCACGCCCTTGAGCTTCCCTTCCGCCTTGGCTTTGCGGAATCCGTTGATGATGCCGCCGAACGTTTTCACCACGTCGGTGAAGTTGGCAATCGCGCCGCCGACAATGATGTTCTTGATTCCAGGCAAGGAGCAGACTTTCTCCGTCAGCACTTCAACCGCCCAATCAGGCGGATCGCCGGAGTATTCGGCATAGTTCGCGAGCTTTCCGCCACGCGCCACGACCGCATCGGAATAGTACACGCTGGCACCGCCGCCGGCTGGCAGCATCGCCGTATCACCACCGGGAATTTCGATGAACTTGACCGAGCCCTTGATCTTGCTGTCGACCGCCATGACCTCCTCTTCCTGCTTGGAGTAGGCCCGGCCGAACTCGGCCGCAAACGCAAAATTCCAATCAGGATGGCGAAACTTGGCATCGCCGTCGAGCAAAGTCACCGCGTCCAGCGCCACCAGTTCGCCATCGCTCGCGCGAGTCACGACGGGATTAACTTCCAGGTACTGCGCATCTTCACTATCGAAGCAGGCAAACATTTTCCCGGCAAACTCGGCCATTTTTTTGGTCAGCGGCCCGGTAAAGCCCGCCTCTTTCGAAAGCTTTTCGAGGGCCTCGGCGGAAGGGGCCTGCCCGATCTCGAGGCAGAGCCGCTTCACCCGTTCCCAATTCGATTCGACTTCAATGCCGCCGCAATTCGCGACGAGAATTTCACTGCCTTCGCGCGTGGACTTCACGGCGCAATAATATTCTTCCTTGTGGGCAATCATTTCCGACACGATGACCTGCGTCACCGTGATGCTCCCGACTTGGCGGCCGATCATCTCCTTGGTCGCGGCTTCCGCTGCCTTGAAATCCAGATCGACTTTGACCAAACCAAGCTTAAACCGCGACCCGAGCGCCTCGTGGGCCTTGGCGACGAGCTTGGATTTCTTCAGCCATTCATTCGCTTGCCCTAGCTTCGTCAACTCATCGACAGATGTGACGACGACGTAATTGGGGACGTTGATCCCCCACTTCTTCATCAGCCCCATTCCGGGACCTTCAAGCACCTTGGCCATGACGACACTCCTTCAGCGTAGTGGAAACCAGCGATAAGGGAGCCGGATTGTAGCGAAATCACAGGGATGACTCAATACACCAGAGGTACTAACTGAGGAAGGCTCAAAAGGCCTAGTCCACCGGCTCGCAAAGGCTGAACAAGAGCTATCTAACCAATTGAATTAGTAGTATATTTCCCCAAAATGTCGCGACAGCACTGCACTCATTGTATTGATGATCTCGGGGGCAATCTCAACGACGTGTCCGAATCTTCTGACAGGTGGTGCAAATAAATGAACTTCGCTCGCTTTGTATGCGCCTGATTAGGGCCCCACATTTCCCCGGACAAGGGAGCCCCTCCTTGCCATACACGAGGTGGCGCTGCTTATACGTCCCTTCGGAACCGTCCGGGGCAAAGAAATCCTTCACGCTGGATCCTCCGCACTCAATGGCCTGGCGGAGGATTGATTGCATCTCATGGTAGAGGCGGCTGGCCGCAGACGGCGCCAACTTACTGGCAATCACATCCGGATGCAAGCCGGCCCGAAACAGAGCTTCATTCGCATAAATATTCCCGATGCCCGCAATCGCTTGTTGATGCATCAGCACCGCCTTCAAGCGACGTCGAAAACGACGGAGCAGCCGAGTAAACTCTTCGCAGGTGACGTGAAGCGGATCATATCCAAACCGCCTGGCCAAATAGCGCTCGAGCCCCCCACGATCCAGCAAAGAGAGACGGCCGAAGCGGCGCGGGTTCCAATAGCGCAGCGAAGCGGCCGACGCGGAATCGAATTGCATCGTGTAATGCACATGCTGAGGGAACTTGATCGACACGGCCGGGAATAACAGCAGCCCGGTCATCCCGAGCTCTGCCACGAGATAGCGCCTGTCCCCCGCTTTCTCAAATTCAACCGCGACACTCTTCCCGTATCGATCGACCGACGTCACCACACTCCCGGGATACCACCAATCCGTATCGCCACCCTCGCGAACGATGTCGGGCCTCCCAACGAGCACCGCGGTAACCCGCGCGCCAATCAAGCGCGCGCGAAGTTGACGAGCGGCGACTTCGGCTTCGGGAAGTTCAGGCATAGGACCCTTTACGCGATGAAAAGAAGCGACCCATCGACACGAATCATTACGCCATGAGAACGGGGGGAAACGCAATATTGGAATAGCCTAAAGTAGGCTAGCTACACGACACGCGGGACAGCGGTGAACCCGGCTTTCTTACTGGATCGATTGGCACGCAGCTTGAGTACGTCCTTAATAGTCTCCTGCAGTTGGGGAAGCGGCATCGCGCCAGGCCGACGGGCTTTGACAAGCGCCACAGCCTCTTCGTAGGACAGGCCTTGAATGCAGCAAAAAAACGCGATCAGGACGGACGCAGACCGCCCCATCCCGGCACGGCAACAGACCAGCGTTCTGGTTCCCGAAGCACGCGTCTCGAGCCAAGCCACCGCGCGATCGAGTCGCACTGGGTCTACCGCTGAAAACTCTTTGAAGGGAATATACTCGTAGTCCAACCATGCGGGAGGCTCCACTCTAAACTCTTCTGCCACCAGCAACAGTCCGGCAATCCCCGGCTGGGGATTCCGAGCATCGTCGATATTGCCCAGTATCAAGTCTTCAGAAATCACATGCATGGCGATCTACGTATAGGATTGCGCGGTGCGGGTCAATGGAATCAATGGTGATCGGCTTGGCCGTTGCAGTCTGCTGAACCCTCTCGCTATACTCGCCTATCCGCTCATGACGAAAAGGGGAACTGAATGCCATCTCTCTCTCCGGAAGAAGCTGAACAGAGACTGACTTTAGTCCACTGCGCCATCTGCAAGGGGAATCGATTTGGGATCGACCGCCGCTTTATGCAACCCGATGGTGAGTGGCGAGGCGTCTGCACGAAATGCCGATACAGCTTTCCTGTCTACACTGACATGGAATTTTACCAGCGCACCCAGCCGGATATCCCCTACCGCCTGAAAGAAATAGCCTGCCGCACTTGTCAACACCGTGGAGTCACGTTGGATTTCCGCATTACCATGTCGGTTCGCGAAGCAATCTATTTTGTGACCTGCCTCGGCTGCAACACGAAATTCCCCGAGCAGTCGTCACTGGAAGCCTTCGAATAACTGCCCTTTAGTCAGCCTGCGGGTGTATACTCAAACTATGGAAGATAAGAAAAAACAGCAAGAACCAGAGCCGACATCCAAAGTCCGCAAGGAAATCCCCCTCATTTCCGTGCCTAACGACCGTGACATGATCGCCGCCGAAATGGCGGAGATGTTCGACGAGGATCGCGTCAGCCATCAGCACGGCAGTTCAGAGCCGGAAGCGGATTAACGTCACTCTCAAGCCGATCGAATTATCTGCACAGTCCCATCGCGCTCGATTCGTCCCACAGCCGATACTTTCCCTTCCCGCTCTTTCCGCACGACGCGCCCAATCTGCACGATAGCACCGCGATGCCAGTCGTCCAGAGGCGCATTTGATTCAGACTTCAATCGGTCCTGACGTCCGATTTCAGATCGCCCCAACTCGTTGCAAAGCCATGCTCGCTTCTCGCCCTTCAATTCACGCAATTCGCTAACCACGCGATAGATATCAGGCCGACGCTCAACGATGGTCCGCCCATCCTTCCTGAGTAGCAGGAACGAAAATTTCAACGCATCTTTAATGAAACCCACCGCCTCGTCGATTTTTTGAATTCCTGACGGCGGCTCCCACCCCCGCTCTTCGTGACACCAATCAAACGGGTTCACCAGTGCGGGGCAACTATCTTCATGGAGGCAGGGGCTATAGATCGTGCAGCGTTTCTCCTGAATCAAATGATCCCGTAACTGATGCAGGGCTCTCGATGTGTCGCGCAAAGCCGGCTCGACGATCATCAGCGTGCCGGACGGAGCTAACTTCGCCAGAAGTTGCGTCACAAGTTCTACTCTTGCCTCCGCGGTATCGGCAGTTCGAGAAAAGAGTTCGTTCAGGCAATTCGCCGCGATGATCAAATCATAAGGAGTTTGCTCTTCAACCTGGCTGAGCCACACCCCCTTCAATGAACGTTCCAGATTCCCCTCATGGGTGATCAGTCGTCCACCTGCAGCTCCAGATTCCCGGCCGTAGATGGCCCAGAGCTGTCTGGCTTGTTTGAGAGCCTCGATAGAGACATCGATCGCCACAACTCTGAGATCACTGACTCGGTCTGGCCGATGCTGATGGAACCAATCAAGTACAGCCAACGCCCCTACACCCGGTCCCGATCCCACATCAAGAATGCGGATCGAACGGCCAGAGGCTTGATCCGGCCAGCCTTGCGGCATCTCGTCGAGCAGCACCTGAATCTTGGACAGATTTACCGGCAGAAAGTATCTGAGATAGGCTGCTGCACGGGCCGGATGATCGAGGTAGTCGGATTTCAGTGAGGCACGATCTTTCGTAAAAAGCCGTGAGAGATCGGCTACGGCTTCCGCAATGCGATTCATGCCACCGCGTGTTGAGCTGGTGGCTACCTGCTCGATCGACTTGAGCAATATCGGGGAGAGTCTGGCGACTGCTTGGCGTTGGTTGAAGGCCATATCGGCGTAGTGTATGCTCACTTCCTGAGGAGAACAATCATGAGTAATCAACTTTTGCAGGCCTACCTAGAAGTCGAGATGGCCATGGAGCGCTTTACATTGGTGCTGCATGACCATGTCGATCACCTTCGTAATACAGAGCCGCCTGGCTCCGATAAACTGCATCGCATGAGCAACGGAACCAAAGCCATGCGCGACAGCGCGTCGATCTATCT
>CAZXNN010000249.1:0-5304 GCA_964641915.1 uncultured Nitrospira sp.
TAGCTGCGTTGAATGGAGACGATCACGAGCGCGCGCCGGGCGTTGACGTCCTGCTCCTGCGCCCGTTCGCCGTATTGGGACGATTCCACCAGGTTCTTGGTGAAGCCGAAATCGTAGATCCGCTGGCTGGCGAGCACGCCGGCCGTATAGTTGCTCAAGTTGGGCTGAAGTAAACCGCCGCCGATCAGGAAGCGGGGATTGATGCGCCCCGATCCTGCCGATCCATCGGCATTGGCAAACACTTGCGGGTAGTAGAGCGACTTGGTTTGATCGGTCATGGCGCTGGAAGCGGCGAGGCCGGCGTTGGCTTCCTGCACGATCGGATGGTTTTGCAGGCCGGTCTCAATCGCCTGTTGGATGCCGAGAAAGCGGCCTTTGTCGGCCGCGCCGTTGGACTCGGCCGGCTGAGCCATGGCCAGCGAGGGGATTGCCAGCATCATGGCGAAGACGAGCGTGGTCGATCGAGTGGTCATCATGGCTTGGCTCCTTCATGTGTCGCGGGTGATGACGGCTGGCCTGCTGAGCGCCGCTCGAATTTCTGTTGGGACCGTTTGGCCTCGGGCAATTTGAACGGCGAGGCCTGCACCGGGCTGCCCTCCAGGAGTCGTCGTTTTCCCACCACCACGACGTCTTCAGAGCCATCGAGTCCGTTGGTGATCTCGATCCAGGCCCCGTTCGTGATGCCGGTCTGCACGGGCACAGACTTGGCCTTGCCTTGTGCGATGATAAAGGCGGATTTGCCTTTCGGCCCGCTGATCACCGCTTGCGGCGGCAGCACCAGCGCGTCGGGAATCTCGCGCAGGTCCAGGGCCAGTTCCGCGTAGGTGCCGGGGCGGAGCGCATGGTCGGGATTGGGCAGGTCGAGTTCCACCAGCAGGCTGCGCGTCGAAGGATCCAGCGCGAGTGTGGAGCGGGTGAGCGTGCCGGCGAAGGAGCGATCCGGCAGTTCCTTCAAGAGCACTCTGGCCTTGGTCTTGCCGGGCGTGATCCAGGAGGATTCGTCTTGCGGCACGTTGGCGTAGACCCGCACCGTATCCAGATCCATGACGGTGAACAGAGGAATGGCATTCGTCGCGGAGGAGGTGGCGAGCTGGATCAGGGCGCCGGGATCGGCGAAGCGGGCGGTGACGATCCCGTCATAGGGCGCGCGCACCTTCGTGTATTCGCGCATGGCGGCCCGCTGCTGCATGAGGTTCTTCGCGCCCTCGTAGGTCGCTTCGGCCACATCGACATCCTGCTTCGCGATGACATCCGGCGATTCGCGGAGGACCTTGTCCAATCGTTCGAACGTAATCTTCTTGATCTTGTAGTCGGCCACCGCCTGTTGATATTGCTCTTCGACTTCCGGTGCGTCGATGATGGCGACGACCTGGTTTTTCTTCACATGATCGCCCTTGTCCGGGCCGATCCACTTCAGATAGCCCGAGACTTTGGCGTAAAGGGTCGTTTGGTAGCGCGGGCTGATATTGGCGGGGAGGGTGATGGTATAGACCAGCGGCTGCCTGACGGGTTTCGTCACCTGCACGTCCACCGGCTGGTTGTCCGTCACCACGAGGGCGCCGTTCTCGGCGCTTCCGGTGGGAGCCGCGCCGCCGTCGGCTTTATGCGGCGGCTCATCCCGCTGACAACCGGCAAGGATCAGCAACAAGGCGGCCATCGAACAGACAGACTGGTTCATCATCATCTCAGCGTTCCTCTTCCATCGCAGCCGGTTCAGGAACGGCGCCGGCGGGGACACGCCGCCCCAGCACCAGCGCGTGCAATACCGGCACGACCAATAACGTCATCACGGTGGACACGGCCAGGCCGCCGACGACGGCGCGGGCCAACGGCACCATGGTTTCATTGCCCTCGCCGAATCCGAGGGCGAGCGGCAACAGGCCGAGAATCGTTGCGAGCGCCGTCATGAGGATCGGACGGATGCGGCGCTTGCCTGCTTCCAGCACCGCCTGTTCGGCGGAGGCGCCGGATTCCACCATGCGGTTGGCGAAATCCACGAGCAGAATGCTGTTGGAGACGACGATGCCCATCATCATCAGGGTACCGATCATCGACTCCACGTTCACGGACGTATCGGTGAGATGCAGCATCAAGACGGTCCCGATCCAGCCGAGCGGCACGGCGATCAGAATAATCAGCGGATCGATCATCGAGCGGAACAGCCCGACCATCACCAGATAGATCAGCAGCACAGCCAGCGGCAGGGCCAGCGCAAAGTTGCTGAAGGCGCCGCGCATGTTGGCGACCTCGCCCTTGATGGCGATCGTCACATCCTTCGGCAGTTGAATCGTGCCGAGCACCTGTTCGATATCCGCCGCGACATGGCCCAGATCGTTGCCCACCGGGGTGACGAGCACGTTGATCAGGCGGGAGAGATCGTAATGATCCACGCTGTCCGGCCCGGTTTTCATCTCCAGCGAGGCCACATCGCGCAAGAGCACCGGCGGGCCGCGCCGGTCGTCCGCGGCGTAAAAGCCGTTCGAGAGATCCAGGTTGCGTCCGGCGAACGGCGTATTCTGCAATGCGACGATCGAACCGCCGCTGCCGGCCGCCGTGAGCGACGACGTGGGGTTCAATGGGGTCCGCGCGCCGATGACCGGGATGTTCAGCAGGTCTTCCGTTTTCGTGAGCGACTGTTCGGGATATTGCGCGAGCAGGTAATAGCCGTTGGCGGTTTTGGGGTCGAGCCAGTAATTGGGGCTCAAGGCGATGTTCGAACTGATGCCGGTGATGACGTCCACGATCACGCGGTCCTGCGTGATGCCGTAGTAGGCGGCTTTCGTCCGGTCCACGTTCACGTGCAGTTCCGGGTAACTCTTGCCCTGCTTGATGCGCACGTCGCTCGTATTGGCCACCTGTGCGACCTTGTCGCGGATCTGTTCGGCGACCGGGCGAATAAGATCCAGCCGGGGGCCTTTGACCTGAATGTCGATCGGCGCGCGCAGGCCGAAGTTCAGCACGTCGCTGATGATGCCGCCGGTTGAAAAGCTCACTTCCACACCGGGCAGCGTCTCACGGACTTTCGTGCGCAGGGTGGCGATGTAGTCGTCGGTACGGCCCTCATGACCTGTCACCAGGTTCACCAGGATAAAGGCGGTATGGTTGCCGGTGTTGGGAGCGAAGCGGGCCGCATCGCCGAAGTAGAGGCCGGTATTCGAGACCACTTCTTCCAGATCCTGTTTGGGGATGGTGTCCTGCACCAGCTTTTCGAGATCGGCCACGATCGCCGTGGTCTTCTCGATGCGCGAGCCTTCCGGAGCGCTGACCGTCATCGTGAAGTTGCCCGCATCGACCCGGGGGAAGAATTCGGTATGGAGCCGGGGCAGGAGGAGTGCGCCGGTGCCGACCAATGCGAGCAGCGCTAGAAGCATCACGAAGGCTTTGAAGCGGACGCCGGCGCGGAGGACCGGTTCATAGAGCGCGAGCACGAAGCGGAACCAGTCTTTGGCGTCCTCTTCCTCCTGCGTGCCGGTGCCATGCCCATGTTGATAGAGCCGCGCCAGCACCACCGGCGTCACGGTCATGGAGACGGCATAGTCGGCCAGCATGGCAAAGGCCACCGTCATGGCCAGCGGCACGAAGAGATACTTGATGATGCCGGAGAAGAACACGATTGGCAGATAGACGATCAGGATGCAGATCGTGGCGACGAGGATGGGGAGCGTCAGTTCGATGGCGCTGTCTTCGGCCGCCGCGCGGCCGCTCTTGCCCATGAGCAAATGGCGATGGAGATTCTCCTGCACGACGATGTTGTTGTCGAGCAGCGTGCCGATGACCAAGGCCAACCCGCCCAGGGTCATGATGTTCACCGATTGGCCGGTCAGATAGAGCGCGACCAAGGCGGCGGTGAGCGAGAGGGGAATAGCCAGGCCGACCACGAGCGCCGCTTTGATGCTGCGCAGGAAGAGAAAGATCATCAGCCCGGCGAGGCCGGCACCGAGCAAGCCTTCTTTTTGTAAGTTCGCAATGGCCTGCCGGATATAGAGCGATTGATCGTAGATGAACTTGACCGAGGCGCCGGCGGGGATCTCGGTCATCTTCGACAGTTTGGCGCGAATGCCGTCCGTCACTTCCAGCGTGTTGGCGCCTTCCTGCCTGGTGATCGGGAGATAGGTGGCTTCTCGCCCGTTCACACGCACAATCGAGGTTTGAATCGCCGAGCTATCCGACGCCGTGCCGATATCCCGGACCAGAATCGGCGTGCCGTTCACCACCTTAATGGGGATGTCGTTGATCTGGTCCACGACACTGATGAGGCTGTTGGAGTAGACGTAGTAATCCAGATCGCCGAGCTTGACGTTGCCTGCCGGAATAATCGCGCTTTGCGCATTGATCGCCTTCACCACGTCGGAAGGCGACACGCCGCGGGCCAGCATCCGTTGCTGATCCATGAACACAGTGACTTGCCGGACTTTCCCGCCCAGCGGAGGGCCGAAGGAAATGCCGGGGATGTTGGCGATCTGCTGGCGCACGGTGAAGTAGGCCAGGTCGCGGATTTCTTTCGGGCCGAGCGTCTCGCTGCTCACCGAGAGGAGGCCGACGGGCAGGCTCGACACGCCGAATTTATAGACCGAGGGCGGATAGACGCCGGGCGGGAGCAGCCGGATGATGCTGTAGGCCAGGCTGGTCAGTTCCGATTGGGCCGAGTCGATGCTGTATTCCGGCTGGAAGAAGACCTTGATGTAGCTCATCCCCGCGAGCGACTGCGATTCGATGTGTTCGACGTAGCTCGCTTCGACGAAGCGCTGTTCCATGCGGAGGGTGATGGCGCCTTCCATCTCGCCGGGGCTCAAGCCGCGGTAGAAGGTGGTGACGAGGATCGTCGGAATTTTGATTTCCGGGAAGATGTCCACGCGCATCTTCTTGTAAGACACGGCGCCGAGGATCAGCGCGATCATGCAGACGGCGAAGACGGCGTAGGGATTTTTCAGGGCGGCGCGGGTCAACATGGGGTTCCAATCATGTGAGGCACGCGGTTCCTATTCAGCCAGTATCGGCAGATATCAGCTGTGCATTGAATGAGTTCGACAAACGTTCCCGGCTTCACGACATAGCCGTTCGCGCCGTTGGCATAAGCGAGGGAGAGATCTGAGGTATCGTCGGAGGTGGTGAAGACGACGACGGGGATGGCGGCAAGGTGGGAGTCCGTCCGCAGCCGTTTCAAGAACTCATCGCCCCGCTGCCTGCCCAAGTGCCAGTCGAGAAGTATCAAAGAGGGGAGGGAGTGCGAGACAGCTGGCATAGTCTCTGTGCTCGCGGAACGCGCGGCCTCGGAAGGCCCTCGTTCGACGCGCGCAGTGGAGA
>CAZXNN010000250.1:0-5267 GCA_964641915.1 uncultured Nitrospira sp.
ACCGCGTGCTCAACGGCACCAAGCCCTACGGCAACATCCTCGACTTCCGCCAGCAACAGGCCGAGGTGGATGCCGCCATCGCCCTCTTCTCCGGAGAGAAGACCGGCGAGCAGGCGCGGGAAATCTGGCTCGTGGACAAGGCCCCTGTGGTCATCCGGAAGCTGGAGGTCGCCGTGCAGCAGCTCGACAGCTTCATGAAGTCGCAGGGCCTCGACACCACGCCGGAAGCCGTGCCGAACCTCAAGGGTGATGCCGCCCGCGCTTGTTTCATCGAGCGCTTCAAGGAAGTCCAGCGCTTCAAGACCCAGCTCGACCAATACACCGACCTCACCGAGGAGAACAGAGCCGCCATCGAGCAGGTGCTGCCGAATGACCAGCACCGCAGCTTCAAGGGCGCCTATCTGGAGACCGCCCAGCGCCTGAAAACGCAGCAGGGCAAGGGCAAAGGCGACGACCAGCCCGGCACCGGTGACGCCGACCAGCTCGATTTCGAGTTCGTGCTGTTCGCTTCTGCCGTCATCGATTACGACTACATCATGGGCCTCATCGCCCGCTTCTCGGCCAAGGGGCCGGGCAAGTCGAAGATGACCCGCGAGCAGCTCATCGGCCTCATCAGCTCGGACGCCAAGTTCATGGACGAGCGCGACGACATCGCCGCCTATATCGCCACGCTCAAGGCCGGCGAGGGCTTAAGCGAAAAAGCCATCCGCGAGGGCTACACACGCTTCAAGGCCGA
Source organism: uncultured Nitrospira sp. (assembly GCA_964641915.1). Taxonomy (GTDB): domain Bacteria; phylum Nitrospirota; class Nitrospiria; order Nitrospirales; family Nitrospiraceae; genus Nitrospira_D. The sequence goes on from CAZXNN010000250.1 coordinate 737, forward strand.
AAAAAACGCCGCCGAACTCGCCGCCATCGCGCAGAAGCACGGCCTCGCCATCGCCGCCCTGCAAGCCTTCGTGGACGGCATCCTCGACCGTATGATCTTCGATGCCGAGCAGCTCGGCGACCTCTTCGCCCCGCTCGATCTCGGCTGGAAAGCCCGCACCCAGGCCGAACTCGCCCTCATGGTGGATTTACACCCACTTCTCACTAAACGTGCCCATGGCCGCGACATCTCAGGACTCAGCGCATACCAATCGTAATCCGAAAGGAGTCGGCCATGGAAACCAATCAGATTCAACTGCTCACCGAAACCTTCGAAGGTCATGCCCAGCAGACCGAAAGCGGGGTGGAATACTGGCTCGCTCGCGATCTGCAACAACTTCTCGGCTATGCCGAATGGCGCAACTTCAACCAAACCGCTATTTCCAAGGCAAAAACCGCTTGCGAAGTTTCCGGTCATCGCACGGCGGACCATTTTGTTGACGTCAACAAAATGGTCGAAATCGGCTCGGGCACCCAGCGTGAGATCGACGACATCATGCTCACCCGCTACGCCTGCTATTTGATCGCCCAAAACGGGGACCCTAGAAAGCTGGAAATCGCCTTCGCCCAGACCTACTTCGCCGTCCAGACCCGCCGGGCCGAACTCATCGAACAGCGCCTCCTTGAAGCCGAGCGCGTGATGGCCCGCAAGAAACTCTCCGCCACCGAAAAAGATCTTTCCCTCGTCATCTACGAACAGACCGGCGGCAACGACGACTTTGCCCTCATCCGCAGCAAGGGCGACCACGCCCTCTTCGGCAAGAGCACCCAAGCCATGAAAGCCCAGTGGCGCGTACCGGACAATCGGCCCCTTGCCGACTTCGCCCCCACGATCATTCTCAAGGCAAAAGATTTCGCCACGGAAATCACCATCCACAACGCCCGCGCCCACCACATGCGCAGCGAACCACAAATCTCCCGCGAGCACGTCACCAACAACGAAGCGGTTCGCCAGACGCTGCTGAATCGCGGCATCCGCCCCGAAAGCCTGCCACCCGCCGAAGATGCCAAAAAGGTTGAACGCCGACTTACCTCCGAAGAAAAGAAGGCCTTGAAAAAGCCGGACACGCTGGAAGGCGCATGAGCAGTAAGACGAAAACCATAGCCACAAAGGACGACGGCAAGCCCGCGCTGGTGCCGAAGCTGCGGTTTCCGGAATTTCAGGGGGCGGAGGAGTGGGAAAGTAAAGTCATAGGCCGTTATTTAGTGGACTGCTCCGGTCGAGTTCCGTCCGATACCGAGTTGCCAGTCTATAGCTCTACAAGAGAAGGACTGAAACGTCAGGACGCCTACTTCGATGGCAGAGTTCTTCAGAACAAAAACGAATATGGGGTAGTTCCACCGGGCTGCTTGGTCTATCGGCACATGAGCGACGACGGGCAGTTCAAGTTCAACATCAATGAAACCGGCGGTAACATAGCGGTAAGCAAAGAGTATCCTGTTTTTAGGACCAAAGGGCTAGATGCCGTTTTCTTGCTCGCCAAGCTCAATGATGACCCTGACTTCAAGCAGTTCGCTCTTTCCCAAAAAGCAGGAGGAACACGGACACGACTCTATTTCAGCAGGCTCTGTGAATGGGAGACATTGTTGCCATCTCTCGCCGAACAACAAAAAATCGCTGAGTGCCTGAGTTCGTTGGACGAGGTGATCGCGGCGCAAGCGCGGAGAGTGGACGCGCTCAAGACCCATAAAAATGGGCTGATGCAGCAGCTATTCCCCCGCGAAGGCGAAACCCAACCCCGCCTCCGCTTCCCCGAATTTCGGGGGAAGGATGAGTGGATGACTGAGGCTCTGGGCCAGCTTGCCGTCTACGAAAACGGTAAAGCCTACGAGAAGGACATCACGGAAGACGGAAAATACATCGTGGTGAACTCACGGTTCATCTCCACGGATGGAGCAATTCGGAAATACACCAATGCCGACTACATGATCGCTAAGGCAGGCGAAGTCTTGATGGTTTTGAGCGACCTTCCGAAAGGTAGGGCATTGGCAAAGTGCCACTTCGTCGATTCTGACGAGCGCTACGCCGTTAATCAGCGTGTTTGCAGGCTGAAACCTAACTGGATCGACGGCAAGTTCCTCTACTACGTCCTCAACCGACATCCTCGCCTCTTAGCTTACGATGATGGATTGAATCAGACCCACCTCAGCAAGAGTGGAGTTACCGAATGCCCGCTTTGCATTCCGCCGGATAAGCGGGAGCAACAACGCATTGCTGACTGCCTGAGCAGCCTCGATGCTCTGATCACCGCCGAAACCCAAAAGCACGAAGCCCTCAAGACCCACAAGAAAGGCCTGATGCAGCAACTTTTCCCATCCCCGAACGAAAACCAATCATGAGCCACGAAATCATTGCCAAGGAGCTCGCAGGTGCTAAAGAGCCGATCGTGCTCATCTATGCGTTCAACGCGACGGGAAAGACAAGACTGTCTGTTGCCTACAAGGATGCCACCAAGAGCGGCGACGGCAAACATGCCGGAGTTTATTACAACGCCTACAGCGAAGACCTCTTCGTCTGGGACAACGATCCGGAAAATGGAGAAACCAATGTTCAGCTCGACATCCGGAAGAGCAGCCTGAATCGTTTTCACAGCTCGCTTTCCGAGGACGACATCCGCGACAAGCTCAACCGGTTCCGGCCCAACTACCGGTTCGACTTCATTCCCCACGACAATCCAGAGGATGGCATCAAGTCCGTGATGTTCTTCCACGAGATCGCCGATCCAGAAGATCCAAACAAAGTCTCCAAGGTGCCGTTCAAGATCTCGCGAGGTGAAGAGAGGATATTTGTCTGGTGCTTCTTTCTGGCGCTGTTCGACGTGGAAGGATGGGCGGACGAGCAGTCGTCCCACTTCTTCATCGATGATCCTGTCTCAAGCCTGGACGACCACAACATCTTCATCACGGCATCGACCATCTATGACCTGATCGACGAGCATCACGACAAGAGAAAGTTCGTCATCACCACCCATCATATCGGGTTCTTCTCCATCCTGGCCGACCTGCTGACCAAGGGAGAAAAGGCGTCCAAATTCAAAGACCGGACGCGCATCTGCACGCTCAGCCGCAAGAACGGCAGAGTTTCACTAGAGAGCTGCCGCAACGACGTGTTTCTCTACCATCTGCGCCTGCTTCAAGTGCTGGATCGCGCGCACGCCGCAAGCGAAATCAAATCCTATCACTTCGCGCTTCTCCGCCAGATTCTGGAGAACATCGCGTCGTTCCTGGGCGTGGGGCAGTTTGGCTATGTCCTCAAGCAGATTGGAATCAGTGATGCGGAAGAAGTTGCCACCATCGTCAACACGATGTCCCACAAGAAGGTCTATTACTTTGAATCCGATGAACTGGTGCCCGACACAATGGCGATCTTTGAGAAGGTTTTCCTGGGGGTGAAGGAGAAGTATCAGTTCGTTCTCCACACGCCTGCGGCTGAGCCTTCAGCTAAGTCGCCTGAGAAGCCCACGAAAAAAGTTCAGACGGAGCCCACCAAAGCAGCGATGACGAAGACAGCGAAGAGGCCAGCAAGGAAACCCCGCCCATCAAAATGAGGAAAGCATGACCGACACAGATCAAAAACAACTGGGCAACACCCTCTGGAGCATCGCTGACCAACTGCGCGGGGCCATGGACGCAGACGACTTCCGCGACTACATGCTGTCCTTCCTCTTTCTGCGCTACCTCTCCGACAACTACGAGACGGCCGCGAAGAAGGAGCTCGGTAAGGATTATCCCGATGTCGGCAGAGACGCCCGCAAGGTGCCGCTGGCGCTGTGGTATGCGGCCAATCCGGACGATACGGCCGAGTTCGAGAAGCAGATGCGGCGCAAGGTGCATTACGTCATCCAGCCCGCGCACCTCTGGAACAGCATCGCCAACATGGCCCGCACCCAGAACGGCGAACTGCTCAAAACCTTGCAGGTGGGGTTCAAATACATCGAGGAAGAGTCCTTCGAGAGCACTTTTCAAGGGCTGTTCTCTGAGATTGATTTAAGCTCCCCCAAGCTGGGCAAGACGTACACGGACCGTAACGCCAAGCTCTGCGTCATCATCCAGAAGATCGCCGAAGGGCTGAACGAGTTCTCGACCAATATCGACGCGCTGGGCGATGCCTATGAATACCTGATCGGCCAGTTTGCCGCCGGCTCTGGTAAGAAGGCGGGGGAGTTTTACACCCCGCAGCAGATTTCCGACATCCTCTCCGCCATCGTGACGCTGGACAGTCAGGAGCCAAAGACGGGAACCAAGAAACGGCTGGAAAGCGTGATGGACTTCGCCTGCGGCTCCGGCTCCTTGCTGCTCAATGTCCGCAAGAAGGTAGCCAAGGCGAGTGGTACCATCGGCAAGATCTTCGGGCAGGAAAAGAACATCACCACCTACAACCTCGCACGCATGAACATGCTGCTGCACGGGGTGAAGGACACAGAGTTCGAGATTTATCACGGCGATTCTCTGACCAACGACTGGGACATGCTCCGCGAGACCAACCCGGCGAA
>CAZXNN010000251.1:0-5259 GCA_964641915.1 uncultured Nitrospira sp.
CGGTCAAGACAACCCCGGCCCCCAAGATCCCTTCATAGCCGGCCCGTGCAATCTCGCGCCTCACCAGTTCAAACATCTCCTCGACGCGTGGTTCGAGAATCTCGGCAATATCCCGACGGGAGAAGGTCCTGGCCGGACGATCGCCCACCGACGGCACCTCGACCGTCTCGTGCCCAGTCACCAGATCCGTCCTGGCAATGCCGTATTGCATCTTGATCTTCTCTGCCTCGGTCTGAGACGTCAGCAAGCCGATCGCGAGATCCTTCGTCAAATTCTGTCCGCCGATCGGAAGCACCGCCGAATGCCGGATACTGCCGTCGAGGAAAATCGCCAGATCGGTGGTCCCGCCACCGAGATCCACCATAGCCACACCCAGATCGCGCTCTTCCTGACTCAGCACCGCTTCGCTGGAAGCCAACGGCTGCAGAATGATATCCACCACATCAAGCCCGGCACGATTGACACTCTTGATGATGTTTTGCGCGGAGGTCACCGCACCGGTAATCACGTGCACGTTGACTTCGAGCCGGTTTCCGGAGAGCCCGAGCGGTTCGCGGACACCTTCCTGTCCGTCGACCATGTACTCACGGGGCAAAACATGCAGAATGCGCCGTTCGTGCGGAATCACCGCCAGCGTCCGGGCGCTTTCGATCGCCCGATGAATATCCTCACGCGTCACTTCGGCCTTCTTCAGCGCCACGACGCCTTTGCAGTTCTCCGCCGAAATATGGCTGCCGGCAATGCCGGTGTAGACCGAGTTGATCTGGACCGCCGCCATGAGTTCGGCCTCTTCGACCGCCTTCTTGATCGACTCCACCGTACTCTCGATATCGACCACCACCCCTTTGCGTAAGCCGCGGGAGGGACTGGCCCCGACACCGATGATGTTCAGCATTCCGCCATCCGTAATCTCCGCGACGATCGCACAGATCTTGGTGGTTCCAATATCCAAGCCGACAAGGATTTGATCTCGTTTTGGCACCGCGATCACCCCCTCTCTCGCACAATCACACGATTCTCATACCGTAGGTCAATTTCACTCCCGCCCCGCCCATGGCCGTCAAACATCACTGTCTTCAGGGAGGGCTTGATCCGTTGAAATCGCTCCCATTGATCGCTCACCGGATCTTCGCCGAATTGAAATTGAACACCCCGAACGGAGGCCACCAGGCTGGCAGGATTCGCGGCGTTCACTTGCAAACGCCCGTCGATGCTCTGGCCGACTAATCTGGCCAGTTCGACTCCAGACTTCACCGCGTGACGCACATCCGCATCGCCGCGCAACAGCTCCCGCGAATCCAGTCCCGTGACCATCGGAAGCATGGCATTGTCGTCCTGTCCCAATCGCGCCAACACATGTCCATCTTCGTCACTTAAGAAATTCTCTGAACCGGCACGCACGATGGCCGCGGGCTTACGCTCCACCACCGAAATGCGCAGCTCGTGAAATGGCACCCGAGTCACCACCGCTTCCTTGACCCATGGATGAGACTCCACCCGCTCCTTCATGGCCGTCGTCACAATATGATGGAGCGGGGTCCCGGGCTTGAGTGCCAGCCGGTCCACTAACTCCTGCTTCCCGATCTGATGCACCCCCTCAACGGTGACTGCCTTGATTTCCAGGAAGCGCTGAAGCAACGGGCTTGAGCGCTGTACGCCGACGACCACACCCCACCCCGCAAGTGCGAGTCCGATACCGATGGCGCTCCATCGAATGAGCTGCCGGCCTTTCGCCACCACCTGCGCACGACGCACGCCGCGATCCTGATTCTCCACGTGGCTCGACCGAGTGCCTTTCCACTGATTCAGCCGCGGTCCGGAATGACGCTGCGCGTTCCGCCGAGCGATCGTCCAGCGCTTCATGTTGACAACCCTTTATCGGCAAGTGCCATGCGGTCGGCACGGTCCAACGCCGATTGCAGAATTCGTTCAACCAGGCTGTCGTAATCGATTCCGGCTTGACCCGCCGCCATTGGCAACAGACTGGTCTCTGTCATGCCAGGCACCGTGTTGATCTCCAACATGTAGGGCTTCCCGCGAGGAGTAATTCTGAAGTCAACGCGAGCCGCTCCTTCGCAACCCAACACCTCGTACGTTCGCCTCGCCAATTCGGCAATCTGCTTGGTAATCTTGGCGGGGAGCGGAGCCGGACAGAGGTATTGAGTCTTGCCCTTTTGATACTTCGCCGAAAAATCGTAGAACCCATCCGGCGCCACAATTTCCACCACCGGCAATATCGTCAGCACCCCGGATGGTCCCCCCAAAATCGACACCGTCGTTTCATGTCCCGGAATGTAGGCCTCGACCATGGCATCCGTATCGTAGCGATGGGCCAAGGCCAACGCCTCTTTCCACTGCGCGGGCTTGCGGACAATGGACACTCCAATCGTGGACCCCTGCGAGGCCGGCTTCACCACCACCGGCAATTTCAGTTTCGTTGCTTTCAGCACCATCGCCAGCGAAGGCTGTTCCCCACGCCGCACCTGCGTCCCGGCCGGAACCGGCACTTTTGCCGACACCGCCAGCGTTTTCGTGGTGACTTTGTGCATGCCCATCGCGCTCGCCTGCACACCGGACCCCGTGTACGGAATCCCGAGCGTCTCTAGAAATCCCTGGATCGTCCCGTCCTCGCCGCCAGGGCCATGCAGAGACAAGAACGCCAGCTCAATCTTGTTCTCCGTCACATCACGAAACAGATTCGGGCCCACATCGATCGCAATCGCCTGATAACCTCGGCGGAGGAGCGACTGGTGGACGGCTTGTCCGGTGCGCAGCGACACGTCTCGCTCGGACGATTGTCCGCCCATCAAGACTCCGATCCGCTTATCTGTCAGCACACGTCGGTCTGCCATCACGCTCCTGTCCTAGGCCTGCCCCACGACCTTGAGTTCCAACTCCAACTTCGCACCGGTACTTTTCGCCACCGCCGCCCGGACTTTTCTGATCAGGGCCAGTACGTCCTTGGCGCTCGCCTGCCCCTGATTCACGATGAAGTTCGCATGCTTCTCCGAGACCTGCGCATCGCCGACCTGGGCGCCTTTGAGCCCGGCCAAGTCGATGACCCGCCCGGCCGAGTCCTTGGGAGGATTCTTAAACACACAGCCGGCACTCGGCAGCGCCAGCGGCTGCGTATCGCGCCGATAGTGCAGATAGTCTTTCACGACTTTTTCGACCTCTGCCCGCACACCCGCCTTCAGCTGCACCCACACACCCACGACAATGCCGACCGGCAACGTGGCCCGGCGATAGGCAAAAGGAATCTCCGACGCCGGGATATCGACAATCTCGCCCTTGCGATTCACAAGCCGTACGGCCTTCACCGAGTCTTTCATTTCCCCCAGCCTGGTTCCGGCATTCATGACGACACAACCTGCAACCGTGCCGGGGATACCGGCGGCCCATTCCAGCCCCGCCAGCGAATGCCGGATGGCATACCCAATCAGCGTCGGCATCCCCACGCCTCCTTCGGCATACAGGACCGCTCCCGGTTCTTCTCTGATCGTACGGAGCTTGCCGAGATGAACGACCACGCCTCTGATCCCTTTGTCGCGAATGAGGATTTTCGTCCCGCCCACCACAAAGAGCGGACGCTTCTGCGCCCTGGTTTGCCGGACCAGACGGGCCACATCCTCGACGTCAACCGGTTCGACCAGCACATCAGCCGGCCCCCCGATACGGAACGACGTGTAGTCCTTGAGCGGCGCATTGAACGACACCGCCCCGCGAATACCCTCGACCGCGGCTTCCCATCGACGCTGACTGCTTGTCCGACGACCGGTCCGTGCATCTGTTCGTCCTTGCCGAGCCATTGCCTACGTATTGGGAGCCAATCGCGCCAGTAACCCGGTCCCGGCTTTCCAGATATCACCGGCACCTAACGTCACAACCAGATCGCCGGGTTGTAAATGCGGCAGCACCTGATCGGGCAGCGTTTCCTTCTTCTCGACGAAGGTGACGCCCTGATGGCCGGCGGCCTTGATGCTGTCAGCCAGCGCGGCGCCCGACACACCCGGAATCGGCGCTTCCCCTGCCGCATAGATGTCCGTCATGAACAGCAAATCGGCTTGATCGAAGGCATGCGTGAACTCCTCGATCAGATCGCGCGTGCGGCTATACCGGTGAGGTTGGAACAACACCACCAACCGCCGATCCCATCCCTGTTTCGCGGCTGCCAGCGTGGCTTTCACCTCCGTGGGGTGATGCCCGTAGTCGTCCACGACCATGATATCGTTGGCTTCTCCGCGCAGATGGAACCGCCGCTCCACACCGGTAAAGGCAGCCAGGCCCTTGCGAATCAAATCGACCGGCACCTCTAGCTCGATCCCCATCGCAATCGCCACCAGCGCGTTGGAGACGTTATGCATTCCAGGGACGGCCAGCCGGAAAGGCCCAAGGTTTTTCCCGCGGAAATGCGCACGAAACTCGGCGCCCCATTGCTTCAGCACGATATCCGTCGCCTTGAAATCCGGCACCACCCCGGGGCGTTCTTGCAGCCCATAGGTGTGATAGCGCTTCACAATGCGGGGAAACAGCGCATGCAGCCGCTCATCGTCGGAGCACAGCACCGCCAATCCATAGAAGGGAATCTTGTTGATGAACTCCAGAAAGCTGTCGTAAATCTTTTCCATCGACCCGTAGTGATCGAGGTGCTCGCGGTCCAGATTGGTCACCGCCACGATCGTCGGGGACAATCGAAGAAACGAACCGTCGCTCTCATCGGCTTCCGCCACCAGCAATTCGCCGCGACCGAGCCGCGCGTGGCTGCCGAGGGCATTCACCTTGCCGCCGATGACCATCGTCGGATCCAGCCCGCCGGAGGCCAGCACGTTCGCAACCATCGATGTCGTCGTCGTCTTGCCATGCGCGCCCGCAATCGCGACACCGAATTTCAACCGCATCAGCTCCGCCAGCATTTCAGCCCGTGGAATCACGGGCACTTGTTTGGCCTTGGCCGCCAGGACTTCCGGATTGGTTGCCGCCACAGCGGAGGAAATCACCACCACCTGCGCCTCTCCGATATTGGCTTCGTGATGGCCGATCGCGATCTTGCCGCCGAGCTCCTCCAGGCGCCTGGTGGTTTCCGAGGCTTGCAGATCCGAGCCGCTGACTTTGTATCCCATCGTCAGCAACACCTCTGCGATCCCGCTCATCCCCGACCCGCCGATTCCCACTAGATGAATGTGCTGTGTTTTTCGAAACATGGCCGTTCGCCTCAATCCTGGTGATCCTGTTGATGGTCGCTGTGCCTGTTTTCGCTTC
>CAZXNN010000252.1:0-5244 GCA_964641915.1 uncultured Nitrospira sp.
CAGATCGGTCCAACTTCCAAGCCCGCTACATCCTCCGCCATCCCTGGACCGGCACGGACGAATGCGCCGCTGCGACCGCCTATCGTCAGCAACTGCGGGAACGCTATGAACGGGAAGCCCAAACGCTGGCCACATTGACCGGCTGGAACATCGGCGAAATTCGCAAGACCATGAACATCGCGGCTCTGCCGACAGCCGAGGGCAAGAGGTGGTATCAGCAGTTGTGGGCGAACTAGCGCCGGCACACTCACGACAACGGCGAGGCCTGGGATCACCAAGCCTCGCCGTTGTCGTTGCTCGACGCCAGCCTTGCGGCCGACGCTTCTTGCCCTAGCAGGATAAAGATCCTGCGACTAGGTCCTGATCGAGAGGGACACTGACGTCTGCCGCACCGACTGGTACGCATACACCACGCTGCTCACAGACGAGGCAGGGGATGAAGTTTGGGTGTCGGCGGTTGCCTCAGAGGCCTGCTCGCGGGTCTCGCGCAACTCGTTCTCCAGATCTTCGCGCAACTTCTTGAGGAAGTCCGGCAGATACTTCCGGATCTTCTCTGATTCCACCTTCGCCTCGTCAAACGCGGCTAAGACTTGCTCAACCAGCGACTTCGGCTGCAAGGCATCCGGCGCGGGCGCGACAAGGCGAGTCGTCGCGCCCGATGCCGGAGCCGCTGCGTCGGTCGAAGGCTGGGTGGGCGCCGTGGTACCGGTTGACGATTGCGGGATCGCCGCAGCCGTCGAAGGCGCCGCACCCGGGGTAATCGCGGTTGAGGGAATGCGGGACGTCTGAGTTGAGGTCGGAGTCTGAGCCGGTCGATTCTCCGGCAGCGCCGGCTGTCCGGTTACGGCAGAGGCTACTTGCGCCGCGACGACCGTCACCGACCGTTCGACATTGATGCTGAGATCCAAGCTGGAGAGTGATGACAGCCCCCCGAACTTGTCGGCGAGCTTGGCCGTCTTGGCCAGCGCTTCGTCGTCCTGCCCGCGGAAATACTTGCGGAAAATATTGCTTACTTTACGGAACAGCTTTTCGAGATCGTGCAACTCTTGCTCGTTCAGGTCCCCTTCGACCGTCACGCCATACTGCTTCTTCAATGAGGCTTCGATACCCGTCGCCTTGACCTCGACGATGCCCTGTTCGGTCTCCGCCTTCGCCTGATAGTTCACGGCCCGATACCGGGCCTCAAAATCGGCGGTCAACGTAATCTTGTCGCCTTCAGCCGTCGTCACGCTCAGCTGCCCGGTCAGGTCCGTCGACGTAGAAATGGCGGACACTTTCGTATCCAACCGCTGGGCACCCGCGGCATTCGCAGCCGGAGTCTGGAAAAATTTGGAGGGGTCGAACGCTGTCAAAGCTGAGACTGCCATAACTTCTGTTCCTTCCTGTGGGCCTTATCGGATCCCCCCTAGCTAAACTTAAGGGGTGCTGTGGTATAGTGCCTCTAGATATTGGCTGTTCGACTTCCTCGCGGAGAAGGATTCCCCATGCGCACACTACCAACAACTTCGTCACATCTAGCTCTTGCGTTCCTGACGCTGGCCCTTTCCACCGGCTGTTCATTCAAGGCCACGCTCGACCAGACCATGGACACGACCTCCAATGTCACCGGCACCACCTCATCCGTTCACAGCTGGGTTTCAGAAGACGGGCTGGTGAAGCCGGACTACAAAGCGCTCGCCCTGATCGCAGCGAGCCGGGAGAATATGGAGCAGAATATCGCAGCCGGATCCGGCGAGTACCTGACCGCGGTTGGAACCTTGCTCGGCGTGCCTGAGCCTCATCGCGCCGACTTCAGCGCCGCGGTCCAACGCCGCTATGCCCAGGATTGGCCAGGCTCCCATGCGGCTCCGGAGCAGTGGCTCGCGCAGCTTCACCAAACCGCTCAACCCTATCGGCTATCCCACTAACCCCTGTCGGATCTCGCATGACCACACCTCAAGCCTCCGCCGCGACACTCCCCTTTCAACGAATCCTCCATCCTACTGACTTTTCGGAAGACAGCCACACCGGACTGGTCCACGCGGTGAAGTTGGCCGTGGCCGCTCACGGCGAGCTGTCGATCATGCACATCGATCCGGATGTTCCCCGGGCAGACTTCGAGGACTTTCCTCAAGTCCGCCCCCTGCTTGAGCGCTGGGGACTCCTTCCTTCCGGCAGTCCACGCGAGCAGGTGGCCGACCTGGGTATCGCAATCAAGAAGACCCGCACGGTGGCAAAGAACCGGACCGAAGCCATTCTCCAATATCTTGCCAAGCATCCGGCCGATTTGTTAGTGATGGCCACCAATCAGCACGAAGGTCTCGCCCGGTGGCAGCATGAGAGTGTCGCCGAACCGGTCGCCCGTGCAAGCCAGATGGCCACACTGTTCGTCCCCGCGCACGTTGAAGGATTCGTGGCAAAGGATTCAGGGCAACCGAAGCTCCGTCGAGTGCTGGTGCCGGTGAGCGCGGAATACAGCCCGCAACTGGCCATCGACATGACCGAGCAGTTGGCGGCCGCCCTGGGCTGCGACAATCTCACCGTGATCGTCGTGCAAGTGGGAGACGACCGTACGCTCCACTCGCTCCGTTATCCGATCAAGACCGGTTGGCTCTGGCACACGATGGCCTGCCAGGGAAACGTGGTCGAAGTGATTCTCGCGATGGGGAAAGATTTCGATGTCGATCTCATCGTCATGACGACGTCGAAGCAGCATACCTTACTGGATCTCATGCGAGGCAGCACGACGGAACGCGTGCTCCGTGGCGCCCGCTGCCCCCTGCTGGCGCTACCGGTCTGACATCCTCCGCACCATACTCACCGGCGCATCCGACATTCCTTCAGGCTGCTTTCGCAGCACCGTGCGCACGACCACCCCGTCTTTAAAAATGAGGAAATTCGTCGGCACGGCCGGAATTTTCGGCCCCGGCAGAATGACCCCGAGGAGATTCAACGGATCGGAAGCTGACAGCTTAATCTCTTGTCCCGCTGCAGCGCCGCCCGAAGATTTGCGCATGGCGCGCAGGGCTTCGACTGCTTCCGGCAGCGCGAACTGCTCGCCGACAAAACCTGTCACAAATCGCCCGCCACGCAGCTCCCCTTGCAGTTCCAATTTCCGATACACCACAAGCAGATCGCGCCACGACTGCACCAACGACTCGCGCACCAGCAGATCGCGAAAGACGACGCCATACCGCCGCAAGAGCTGACGAGCCGTTTTCTCTGAAGCACTGATAGCCGATGGCTGACTGCTGACCGCGCTTCGAAGCAGCGTCCAGCGTCCGGCTGTATGCCGTGGACGGCGCGCCCGCTCCCGGCCCTCGGCACGGCGGCGGCGCGGATCCATGAGAGCGCGGAGGTTGTCGAACCCGTCGGCCGTCACCAGTCCGGCCGCGACGAGTTCCCACAAACCGGCTTCCACCTCCGCCGGCAGATGATTGGTCAGCCGCACCAGATCGGCAAAGAAGCTCGCGCCTCGTTCGTGCAAAGCCCGACGCAGATCCTGGGCCACGGCACTCAACTGGCCATAGGGATCAGGTCCCGCCTGCGCCGCACCCTCTGCGAATGCCGCCATCAACCACTCTCCGTCCTCACGCGGGAACAGACTGATCGGTGCCACGCTGGTAGGCACGATGCGCCGGGCTTTGTCGGATTCACCGGAGAAGGCAAGGCGCGGATGCGGTGAAATCCGTCCCCAACTGACCGCCCCGCTGAGGCAGAGACGGTCTAACAACTCCGGCTCATATTTCGCCAGACGCACACGCAAGAGCTGCGGTTCCCAGGCTGAAGCCGCCGCTTCGAACCCAGCCAGTTGAGCGATGACCTGCGTGAGGCCGGCCTCTCCATGGTGCCGAGAGCCCGGCGTCACATGCTGCCACTGGAGCAGAAAGCGCATGAAATCGGAAGCGGTGACCGGCTCGATGTCTTTGCGCAACCGGCCGATCGTCAGCCGATGGATTCGCGCCAGGAGCCGGCGATGACACCACTCTGACGTGGAGATACCGGAACGTGCTGAGTCCTGAGCGCTGAGTCCTGAGTGCGTTCTGAATTGGCCACGAAGGACCTGGCCTTGCGATTCCAATTTCAGCATCGCCGCAGTGACGCCATCCACAGGCAGATGCAGCCGATCGGCCAATTGCGTCACCGTCGTTGGGCCGATACTCTCCATCCACCCCTGCACCACCGTAACCAGGACCTCTTCATCGCCGTCCGCAAACAATCGTTCAACCCGCTCCCGATTCTCCGCCGCCACCCAGCCACTCGCATCGTGAAGCGCGAAGCGTGAAGCGTGACCCGACGTAACGGGAAACGAAGCCACTCGTCCGGACTCAATCAAGAGCGGGAGGAACGGAGTCCATGGCTGCATGTCCATATCGGGCACCCAGGCCAGGGTCAGCAGCGCATCGTGCAGTTCGTCGGCATCTCGGACCACCGGCCAGGCCTCCCGCTCGACATCTTCAATCGCCGCGGGATCGAGTGCGCCGACCTGCCCAAGCATCTCCGGCGGCAGGGTCCGCCGCATTTCCACCGCCCGGGCGCGGCGCTCTTCCAGCGGCGCGTCATCGAGAAACGCGTAGGGGTTGGCGTTCAGAATCTCATGGGAAAAGACCGAGGGCACGGGCGTATCCACCGCGACACAGCGAATCGTGCCGGCTTCGATAGCCTTCAGCACGGTCGTCAGCCCCTCCAGATCCATCGCCTCCGTCAGGCAATCACGGATGGTTTCGGTTACGAGGGGATGATCCGGAATCAGCCTGGCCGCCCGCTCGCCGGTGAGATTCTCCTGGCAGGCGATCGCATCCGGGAAAACCGCCGCGAGCAAATCTTCCGACTTCATCCGCTGAATTTGCGGAGGCACCTTCTTGCCGTTGGAAAATCTGAGCAGCGCCAGCGAACGCGACGCATTCCACCGCCAGCGCGTCGCAAACATGGGCGCAAGAAGCACCGCCTGAATCAGCACCTCGCGGACCGTCTTCGAGTGGAGATACCCAAAGACCGACTCCAGCGGAAAGCTGTGCTTCTCGCCGAGCGAGATCACCAAGCCGTTATCGGTCGCCGCAGCCTGCAACTCGAAATCGAACGTAACGCAGAAACGTTTGCGCAGGGCGAGGCCCCAGGCGCGGTTGATCCGCCCACCGAAGGGCGCGTGCAGAACCAGCTGCATCCCGCCGCTTTCGTCGAAGAACCGTTCAGCCACGATCGTGTCCTGCGCCGGCACGGTCCCCAGCACAGCCTTGCCGGCAAGCACGTACTCGATAGCCTGCT
>CAZXNN010000253.1:0-5160 GCA_964641915.1 uncultured Nitrospira sp.
CAAGATCGTGCGCCTTGAGCGTACTCCCTGTCTCGACGAGATCGACGATCCGGTCTGCCAGTCCCACGACCGGCGCCAACTCAATTGAGCCGTACAGCTTGATGATTTCGACCGGGACCCCGCGCTGGTTGAAAAAGCGCTCGGTGATCCTGGGGTATTTTGTCGCGACGCGAACCTTGGATGAAAGCCGGTCGCACGCGACCTCGGCCCGGAGCGCAGCGACCGAGATTCTACACGCTCCAAACAGTAAATCCAACGGTTCATAGACGTCGCTGTCCTGCTCCATCAGCACGTCTTTCCCGACGATTCCGGCGTCGGCGCCGCCATATTCCACATAGGTCGGGACGTCGCTCGGGCGCACGATCAAGAACGTGGTGTCGATCTCAGGACAAGGGAAAATCAACCGCCGGCTTTCCCCTACCAACCCGGCACTTTCATAGCCGGCCCGGCGGAACAGTTCTAGCGTCGGCTCGATTAACTTCCCCTTTGAGAGCGCAATCGTCAGCATAGATCCCTCTAACGAACTCCTGTTGCGGGGCCCGCCTTCCGGCGCTCAATATTCGCCCCAACCGCCCGCAGCTTTTCCTCAATATGTTCATAACCTCGATCCAGGTGGTACACCCGCTGCACTTCAGTCGTACCCTCGGCGGCCAAACCGGCCAGAATAAGCCCCGCGCTCGCTCGAAGGTCCGATGCCATGACTGGTGCTCCCGTCAGCGTCGGCCGGCCTGTGACCACCAACCGATTGCCTTCTACCCGAATATCGGCGCCCATCCGCCGCAACTCTTCCACGTGCATAAAACGGCTTTCAAATACCGTCTCCGTCACGACGCTCGTGCCTTCCGTCAGCGCCATCAGCGCGACCATCTGCGCCTGCATGTCCGTCGGAAACCCGGGGTACGGTAGGGTCCGGACGTCCGTCCCCTTCAACCGGCCATTCCGCTTGATTCGCACGGTCTGGTCCTCGACCTGAATGTCCGCACCCGCTTCCCGCAATTTCATCAACACCGCTTCGAGATGGGCGGGGCGACAATGCGTAATCGTGACATCTCCATCCGTAATCGCCCCGGCAACGAGGTGCGTGCCGGCTTCAATGCGATCCGGTATCACCTCATGATCCGCACCGTGCAGCTCTCGCACACCTTCAATCGTGAGCATGTCCGTCCCGGCTCCGGCGATACGGGCCCCGCGCTTATTCAGAAACTCGGCGAGGTCCACGATTTCCGGCTCTTTCGCCGCATTTTCGATGACGCTGGTCCCCTCGGCAAGCGACGCGGCCATCATCAAATTTTCCGTGCCGGTCACCGTCGTGGTGTCGCAATAGATCCGCGCCCCCTTCAACCGCTTGGCCCTCGCGGTGATATACCCATGCTCGATCGAAATGTCAGCTCCTAATTTTGCCAACCCGGCCAAATGAAGGTTTACCGGCCGCGACCCGATCGCACAACCACCGGGCAACGAAACCTTCGCTTCCCCCCACCGCGCAAGCAGCGGCCCCAGCACTAACACGGAGGCACGCATGGTTTTCACCAGGTCATACGGCGCCTCCGTGGAATGAATCACATCCGCTTTAATGACGGCGCGGTTCGCCTCGTGGGAAACCTGAGCTCCAAGAATGCCGAGGAGTTTCCCCATTGTCAGGACATCGACCACCCGGGGGACATTCGTAATGACACATTCGCCGCCACCCAAGATGGTTGAGGCCAGAATGGGAAGAGCCGAGTTCTTAGCCCCGCTGATCCGGACTTCTCCACGTAACCGATGTCCGCCCGTAATGAAAATCTCATCCATCGGCGTCTTGCTTGCTATTCCACCCGCTGAGCCATGACGACCCGTTCAATCCCTGCCGCATCTTCGATGATCCGAAGCCCTGCATACCCACCAATCTGTTCGACTAATTGCCGGACGATCGGGGCTTGGCCAGCACCCATTTCCATAATGAGCAACCCGCCTGGGACGAGAAACTCCCAAGACTCACGCAGCAGCCGCTCGTGAAACTCGGTTCCCTCCTTCCCCCCGACCAAGGCCATGCGCGGTTCGAATACCCGCACCTCCGGCTCCAGCCCAGCCCAATCCGACTCGGAAATGTAGGGAGGATTCGAGACAATGACGTCGACCGAGTCAGCTCCTTGCAGATCTCGGAGCGGCTCCAAGAGATCCCCTTCCAGCCATTCAATCCGGTCACGCACTCCATGCTTCGTCGCATTAACCTGTGCAACCCCCAGCGCCTCCGAAGATCGGTCGATCGCGAGGATGCGCCTGCCATTCAAACGAGCAGCCAATGTAATGGCAACACAGCCGGAGCCCGTTCCCACATCAACAATGGTGGCATCAGAAAGAGTGTGGACATGGTCGACAACGTGATGAATCAGCAATTCCGTCTCAGGGCGGGGAATCAGCACCGCGGGACTGACAGAAAACTCGAGTCCGCAAAACTCTTGCGTGCCGAGCAGATATTGGAGTGGTTCACGGGCCACTCGCCGCGCAACCAGAGTCTCAACGCGGCCCCAGACATCGGGAGATACCAACCGGTCCGCCAGGCTCACCAGCTGATGGCTTCGCACCTCAAGCGCGTGCCCCAACAGCCACATCGCCTCCTGCGCCCCGTTGCTTACCCTGGCTTGGACCAAAGACTGCCGGGCCCACGCAACGAGGGCGCCCACCGTCTTCAGCTCTGGCATGACAAGGGCCGCCATAGTCCCCTACACGTTGGCTGTGTCGATCTGCTGCTGCTGGGCTTTCAACGCCTGGACGAATTCATCCAGATCGCCTTCCATCACCAATTCAAGCTTATGCAACGTCACCCCGACCCGATGGTCGGTCACACGGTTTTGCGGAAAGTTGTACGTGCGAATCTTCTCGCTCCGCTCGCCGGTTCCGACCTGGGATTTTCTATTCTGTGCAATCTCCGCGTCATGCTTCTCGCGCTCAGCCTCCACGATCCGCGCACGCAAGGTCCGCATCGCTTTCGTGCGATTCTTCAACTGCGACCGCTCGTCCTGGCAACTAACCACCACTCCGGTAGGGATATGGGTAATGCGCACCGCGGACTTGGTTGTATTGACGCTCTGCCCGCCGGCGCCGGATGAACAAAATGTGTCGATCCGGAGATCTCCCGGATCGATCTTGACGTCGATCTCGTCGACTTCCGGCATGACGGCCACCGTGACCGTCGACGTGTGAATGCGGCCGGCCGCTTCCGTCACCGGCACCCGCTGCACACGATGCACGCCGGCTTCATACTTGAAATGGCTATAGGCTCCCTTGCCCTCGATTAATGCCGTGATGTTCTTGTATCCTCCGACCCCGTTCTCAGCCGCCTCAACCGTGTCGACCTTGAAGCCTTTCTTCTCCGCATACCTAACGTAGGCACGAAACAATTCCCCCGCGAACAACCCGGCTTCGTCTCCACCGGTGCCTGCCCGGATTTCCAAGAGCAGGCTCTTCTCATCCCGTGGATCTTTCGGGATCAGGAACTCTTTGGCCTGCTCTTCCATGATCGCTTGCTGCCGCTGCAACTCATTCGTTTCATCGGTCGCCATCTTATGCATGTCGCTACCGGCTGAGGGGTCGGCAAGAATCTGCGCCGCCTCTTCCAGTTGCCGGGCATTGCCCCGATACATCTCAAAGAGCTGGGCCGCCGGCTCAAGATCAACGCGCTCTTTACTGAGCTTATGGAGTTGCGCCGGCTGACTCACGACAGAGGGGTCCATGAGTTGATCTGTCAACTCTTGAAATCGCGATGCCACGGATTCCCATTTCTTGAGTAGGGCGGCTTCCATCGTTCTCGTTCCTAGCAGAATGCTGAAAAATTCAGCCCAGCGGCGTTCTGGCTTCGTTCAGCCCCCTCAGCGTACCCAGATGGTACGCCTCGGTACTTCACTCGCTGCGGCCTTGCTGGACGGCCTTTTTGAGCATCCTAACGTTCGATCACGCCCAAAAACAAAGAGACCCTGCTCCAAGGCGAAGCAGGGTCTCTTCTATGACACGTAGAGTGGCTACTTGTCCTTCTTCGCGTACTTCTTCTTAAACCGTTCGACCCGTCCTTCGGTGTCAATAATTTTTTGTGTGCCGGTAAAGAACGGATGACAGGCACCGCAAATATCAACGCTGATTTCCCCGATGGTCGTGCGCGTCTTGAATGAGTTGCCACAGGCACAATGGACCGTGGCTTCCCGATACATTGGATGAATACCCTTTTGCATGACCTACGACTCCTTGCCAAACATTCGCTCAGATTCCTGGCCCCACGCCAGGAGCGCTACACTCTATCCGAACCACAGGGGTAGAAACAAGCGTCTTTTACCGATTCATAGATTGCAGGAACTCCTGATTGGTTTTGGTCCCGCCGATCTTGTCCATGAGGAACTCCATCGCCTCCATCGTTCCCAACGGACTGAGGACCTTCCGCAAGATCCACATCTTGTTGAGCCGATCCTTATCCACCAGCAACTCCTCTTTTCTGGTTCCTGACTTGCTGATATCAATCGCCGGAAAGAGGCGCTTGTCGGCGAGGCGACGGTCCAGATGGACTTCCATATTGCCGGTTCCCTTGAATTCTTCGAAAATCACGTCGTCCATACGGCTGCCGGTATCAACCAGAGCAGAGGCCATGATCGTCAAGCTTCCGCCATGCTCGATATTGCGTGCGGCGCCGAAGAACCGTTTCGGCCGTTGGAGGGCGTTTGAATCGAGGCCGCCGGACAGCACCTTACCGCTAGGCGGAGCGATGGTATTGTAGGCACGTGCGAGACGGGTAATGCTGTCCAATAAAATCACCACGTCCTTCTTGTGTTCGACCAATCGCTTGGCCTTCTCCAGCACCATTTCCGCGACTTGAGCATGGCGCTGTGCCGGCTCATCGAACGTCGAACTGATGACTTCCGCCTTAACCTGCCGCTGCCAGTCGGTGACTTCTTCAGGGCGCTCGTCGATCAACAGAACGATCAGAGTCACTTCCTTATGATTTTTGAGAATGGCCCGGGCGAGCGCTTGGAGCAACATCGTCTTACCGGTGCGAGGAGCGGCCACGATCAATCCGCGCTGGCCCTTGCCGATCGGAGTCGTCAAATCCATCACACGAGTGCAGTATTCTTCGCGGTCAAATTCCAGATTGAGTCGTTCCTCTGGATAGAGCGGGGTCAGATTGTCAAAGAGGAT
>CAZXNN010000254.1:0-5135 GCA_964641915.1 uncultured Nitrospira sp.
AATGGAGTCCTTGGTGCCATTGATGTACAGACTCATGGTGTCGTTTTCATTGAACGCATGATCGGGGATATAACCGAAACTACTGGTGGCGGAGGCTTGGGGATCGCAATCAACAACCAGTACACGATAGCCGCGAATGGCCAGGAACTGCGCGAAGTAAACGGTGCTAACTGACTTGGCGACACCGCCTTTGAAACTTTGCATGGACAGTATCTTGCAGCGCTGGCCATTTTTGCGCCGGGGGGATGTCCCAAAGATATCGCGCAGTTCGTTAATCTGCTCCAGTGTGTAGCCTTTCACTCGCCCGGATTTTTGGTGCCGGGATGGGACGACAGGCCGTTCAGTGTCCTGCTCCTGGCGGGAGAGGGTGGCCCTCGATCGGCCGACCATGGTCTCTGCTTCTGCGACGCTAAAGTGACCCTCCAGGTGCTTTTCCATCATCGGTGACATACCATGGTCCCGTAGGATTTCCAGCGTATCTTCGCACTTTGATATGATGTCTTCGAGTTGCTCTATTCCGGGGGAAAGCATTGTTGACTCCGAGTTTTTCTTTGCATGACGAGTTATTTCCATTTAATCATATTTTAACTCATCATTTAAGTTCAACTTCCTTAAGTTAAGTTCTTTGCTGCAAATTGGCTTGAAAAGGGGAGCACTCGACGTCAGATTCAGCCTATAAGTATAGTGTTGTATTTAACAGTGTTATTAAACCTTGTTATTTAAACTTGTTATTGGAACTTATCCACAGGGCCTGAAAGCCTTATGTGGCAAGGGTTTCAGACGGTATGGATTCCCTAAAGGTGCCAAGCAATGTCGTTAAAGGTGCCATGGAATGTCGCTGTGGTGCCCCTGGTTGTCGCTAAAGGTGACCTATTATGTCGTTCCACTTTGCGGTGAATCTCCCCCCTGAAAATCGCCTATGTAGTGCCTACGACGTTCTCTGGCACCCTAGAACAGTCCCATGCCTGACGCTTTTTGATCATTATTCACCGCCTGATCGCGAAAGGTGACCTATTATGTCGTTGCTCCCGGGGATTGCCTCGATAGGCCAATAATACTATATTGGTGACACCAATAATAATGGATGTCACCCATGGGCTACCTGGAACCGAAATCTGACAAGCTCGTCACGCAGGATTATGACCTGGTTCACTCGGTCCAGCGATTGGATGTCCGGCCCAAGCAATTGCTGCTCACCGCGATCTCTCATGTGAACCCACAGGTCCCGCTGTCTAAACAGCCCAAGCCCTTTGTTGTGGATATTACTGCCCACCAGTGGATTGAAACCAGGGGTGAACGATTGAACCCTTACCGGGACCTGAAAGAGTCCGCCGAAATGCTCAATGGCAAACGATTCTGGATTCAAAATGACCGACTCAAAAAGTCTTGGAGAAACTGGATCACCGGTGCTGAGTACCACGAAAGGGAAGGGCGGATCACCGTTCAATTGCACCCGGACCTGATGCCCTACCTGTGCGGTGCCATGGCGGTTTTCTCGACGATGAAGATTCTGCATATCAAGGGGCTTCGTTCGTTTGCCAGTATCAGGTTGTATGAGCTGACCAACCAATTCAGGCGATCCGGTGTTCGCCAGATCTCCCTGGAAGAGTTGCGTGGTCTGCTAGCGACCAAGGACGCCCATCCGCGCTTTGCTGATTTTCGGCGTAAGGTGCTGGATAAGGCGGTGAAAGAGATCAACACCAAAACCGATCTGGAAATTGCCTGGGATCCGGTCAAGAAGGGTAGGGCGGTCCAGGGCATCAAGTTCTATATCAAGAATAATGCACAGGGCGATCTGTTTCCGAGCGCGAAATAGTGCGGATCTTAGGTTAAATCGGGGTCGCTGTTAGCGCCCATTTCCGTTAAGAGGGCATTGGCCTCGCCTGCATTGTCGACCCGCAGAGTTAGGTTGCCCTTCACCAGATTATCTGTCGCCATATTCTGATCCAGCCTTGCCAGCAGACCTTTCAGCTCGGAAAGGCTGTGAAAATGCATTTCAACGTAGCCCTTGTGATCTCCCGCATTCAGGGCTATTTGCGCCGATGTCCCGTAGTTTTCCGCCAGTACACGCTCCATGAGACCGATGTCGCCAAAACGCTGCTTATTCGCACCGCGGGGCTGGGCGATCAGCTGTGGGGGCTTATAGCCGGGGTGGACCAGTTTATAGAGTGCCCGGGTGGACATCATGCCCCGGGCGACCCGTGTCGCCAGGTGTTCCTGACGTTTGGGAGAGGGTTCAGCCAGGAGCGTCTTGGCGAATTGCGGTTTGATCAGGCCCTGCTGCAGTAGTTCGCGGGTTTTGGGTTGCAGTCCCTTGAGCAACCGCAGGCGGTTGGAGAGGGTAGGGCGGGCGATACACAGCGCATTGGCCAGGGTCTGAATGCTCCAGGGTTCATCGGGTTTGCTGAAATGCGCGAGGGCGGCCTGGCTTGCTGTGGCGTAGAGGAGGGGAGAGGTTACCAGACCTGCCGCTTTCTGGTCCCGGGATGCGTATTCAATGGCGTAGAAGGCGGCGTCGGGCGCATTGCAGTCGATGATGCCCAGCGGAATGGTGGGGGCCCTGGGGAAGGCATCCCGGTGGGTAAAGGCTGCTAGGCGTTCCCAGCCGAACAACACTTCCAGGGTATGGCCTTCCTGGGTCGTATGGATTTTACGGGCGATGACAGGCCCAGGTGGGCCGCCCAGCTCAAGAGCGTGGTCGATGAGCCCGTTTTGCTGCGCGTCCGGGATCTCCGGGGTGATGGCATAGGGCGCGCGCCGGATGAGGCCTCGATCCACGTTTTGGACGGCAGGGGCCAACATCCTGATTAACCGGGATCGTCGGGCTTCGTTACTGGATCGGCTAGGCTGGGGCATTGGTTAACTATACCGTTCCTCGAGGAACGCTTATAGTAGTTGAAGGCGTATTTTCGACGCTTGGGCTCTCTTTTTTGCGTTTATCGCTTGATAGCATGCGGGGTGAGTTGGCGCTTACTTCGTCAGTCTGCCTGTGTTAGCAGGGACAGGTCCGGTCTGACTTGACGTCACAGGACGCTGGAGCGGTTATGGGTAACATCACGGTCTCTGATGCAGAAACGGTCGATCAGGTGAATACAGTGGTCGAGCTGCAGGTGCTTTTAAGGGCTTTGGGTCCTGTGGCGGGAATAGGCGGGTAGCTTTACCGGGGGACATGCTCATTGTGATTGACCGCTGATTCCCAAGGCTGGCAGGCCAGGGGAGGGGTAGGGCGCTTGACCGGTCTGCTGTGGGTTTCGTTGTCGCTGCATCCCTTCGGGACCGGGCCCTTCGTATCCCGGGCGCAAGGTATCAGTCGCCTTCGGCGGTATCCCGGGACATGTCCATGCGGCTCAACAGAACGAAATCCCTCTGGGGTGGGGCACAGATTAGCACCCGTTTGGCCTTAGTCCAGGCATCCCCCCACCTTCACTTCGTGCTCTTCGATCACTCGCTGCAGGCCGGGTGGTTCCCCCTGCCCGGACACGGCCAAGCCAGGTGCTGCTCGCTGCGCTCGTTTTTGGGGGTCTTCGCCCCCAGAGGGATGGGGGGTTGAAAAACCAAGAAACCCATTAAAGCGAGATAGCACTATGAGCACTTCTAATATTGCATTGTCACAATTGATCGTGTCTGACAAAAACATACGCGTGGTGGCGCCGGACAAGGCGGCCCACAAGCGACTGATGGCCAGTATCGCCACGCAGGGCATCCTCCAGAACCTGGTAGTTGTCCCGGGTAATAACGGGCGGTTCGAGGTCATCGCCGGTAGTCGACGCTTGAAGGCGCTGCAGGCCTTGGCCGGACAACACCGCATCCCTGCGGATTACCCGGTGCCCTGTCTGATCAAAACCGATCCGGCTGAGATAACCGAGATCTCCCTGGCTGAAAACGTACACCATGAAGCCATGCATCCTGCTGATGAATTTGTGGCCTTCGCCCAGATGATCGCGCAAGGGGCCGGTATCGAGGATGTGGCTGCGGCCTTTGGGGTGACCGGCAAGGTCGTTGAGAAGCGAATGAAGTTGGGGCAGGTGGCGCCGAGTCTGCTGAATGAATACCGCAAGGGCAACCTCAACCTCGATGCGGTTATGGCATTTACGGTCGGTGAAGATCACGAACGGCAGCTGGCCTGCTATAAGGAGCTGCAGGGTAGGGCCTGGCCCTCGGCGATCAAGCGCTGGCTGTTAGGCGAAGCCGTCGATGCCAGTCGAGGAATTGGGGCCTTTGTGGGCAAAGCGGCCTACCTCAAAGCAGGCGGGGCGCTATCGGGTGACTTGTTCGAAGACACATCCTATCTGAGTGATACCACACTGGTCCGTGAACTGGCACAAGCGAAACTGGACCGTGCCCAAAAGACGTTCGAGAAAGAGCAACCGGGTTGGAAGTGGGTCAAGACCACACTGGAGCGGCATGAGGCGAGCGAGGGTCTGGTGCGCTTGTACGCCGAGCACGTGGGTGTACCCCAACAACTCGATGCCGAGATCGAGGCGCTCGACAAGCAAATCATGGCGTGGGAAGACCTCTATCATGACGATGAGCTGGCCGAGGGTTTTGACGATGAAGCATCCTTCGACAAGGCGATCGCTGCCGCACACGAGAAGGCCGAAGGCCTGGAGGCGAAGCGCGATGAATACCTCGCGTTCACGGAAGAACAAAAGGCGTATAGCGGTTGTATTGTCACCGTTGATCAGGCGGGAAAACTGGACATCCTCAAGGGCCTTGCCATCCGTAAGGACATCCCCAAGTCAGGACAGCAGGCGCAAGCGGGAAACAGCGGGGGCGAGGAGAATGAACAGGCCGGCGAGAAGCCGGTGGCGAAACTGTCTCAAGCGTTGGTCGATGACCTGGGCGCCTACCGCCAGCAGATCGTAAAGGCGGTATTGCTGCGTGACCCCGCCGCTGCCGCTGACGTACTCCACTACACCCTGTGCATGCAGCTGCTGTCCAACGAGCGCTGGCAGGGCCGGACGTTGCTAAGTGCTCATTTCGATGTGGTCGAGTCCAGAACCAAGCTTGAGGATACGGGACAGGGGAGGGCGTTCGATGAAATCGAACAGGCCCGGGCGGCACTGCCGCTGGAATGGCTCAACATCAAAACCGCGGGTGAGCGGTTTGCTGCCTTTCGTATGCTGAACAAACGC
>CAZXNN010000255.1:0-5127 GCA_964641915.1 uncultured Nitrospira sp.
GTTGCAGACGCGCCTCGGCTTGCGCCAGGTCGATCGGTTGATTCGGTTTCTGTCCCATGGCTGTCATTCTCCTTCACTTCGGATGAAGTTGCAACCGAGGCCGCTTCAACGATCTTAATCTCCTCTTCCGTCAAACCGTAGAGCCCATAGACCAGCCGGTCGATTTCCTGATCGGTCGCGTCGATCTGCCGTTGCAGACGGTCCTTGTCGGCAGGCGTCTTGGCGGCAGTGAGACGCTGATACAACTCCAGTGTGCCCTCGACAAGTGTGAGCATCCGGCCATGCTTTTCCTCGTCGGTCTTCGAGGTAAAGTCGATGACTCGGATTGGCACCTTCTCCATATATTGGTAAATGAGTCGGTAGCGATACTGACCGGCACGCACGCCGAACGGGATACTCAGGTTACTGATGGCAAACCAAAACAACCGGCTGTTCAGAATGCCGAGGAGATACGGATCGTCCACACCCAAGCAGTACGCGGTATTGGCAAGATACCGACCGCTTCGATCCAGGAAGAATCGTGGCGCTTTACAGATGTCGGGGAAGATGATCTTGGGACCGACAAAATATGCGTAATAGTCACAAGGACGCAGCTCCCACCAATACTGCCCCTTATCTTGCCGTTTACGGCAGGCTTCGGCAAATGGCTCAAGATGCCTGGCGATAGTGCGATGTGTCGCCGTCAACCAGTTCCACGCCTCGCGCTCAGATACTTGTCCCGCTGCTTTCTTCTCCTTTGCCATTGCGGCCTGAGTCCAGCCAGAGGGAAGCACGACTAAGAAACGCCCTTCATCCTCGATTTCATAACGGCGAATATTCTGGCCGCCCAGGAATGGCTTAATGAGGGCTTCGCTTTGGCGAGCGCCCCGCACAAGGTCGTCACGCTGAGCCTGATTGAGCTCAAACGCCTCATTCAAACCGGTTTTAATGCCGTAGAACATTTTCCGTTCAACATACTCTCCGAGCGGCTTGCCGCCCTTCATCACCTTGTCAAACACTGACGCCTCTTCATCTGACTTCAGCGACCAGGCGTTTTCTGTGAGACGCTCCTGCGGGATCGTGAAGCGGTGGTCAATCGCGCAGTCCTCAAGATTCGCGAAGTCCAACGAAGGAATGCGTGAGACTTCGATGCGTGCTGGTTGCTTCGTCTTCGCCAGGAGTGGAATGCACACATAGGTGTCTTTCGCATTCTCGAACACAGCCAGCCCGCCAAAGTCCACAATGCGGAGCACGGCGGCCTGCTTCTTGAGCGTTCGGCGCAAGGCCTCTCCGTATGTCGTACGAAGAAAGCTGCTGGACACGATGAAGCTGAAGCGCCCCCCTTCGCGGAGCAACGCCACACTCTTCTCCATAAAGTAGGCAAACAGATCAGCCACCCCGTCGTAAGCCTTGTAGCGTTGCGCGAAATAGTCTTTGAATTCAGAGAGCGCTTCCTGCCGCACATAGGGCGGATTGCCGATGACGGCATCGAAGCCGCCCACGCCCTCACCCTGCCCTCTCCCAGAGGGAGAGGGGAATATGTGGGGAAACTCGGCTTTCCAGTCGAAGGGATTTACTCGGCGCATCGCTTCGTCGTCCGGCATGAGCTGGCCTGAGAAATAGTCCGGCCCGATGAGACTGTTGCCGCATTTAATGTTCTGGCCCAAATCAGGCAGCGCGCGCTCATGCACAAAGGACAGTTGCCGCTTGAGCGTCTCGTCACTTTCGCCTTCCAAGACTTTGAGCAACAAACTGAGCTTCGTAACCTCCACGGCCTGGCTGTCGATGTCCACGCCGTAGATGTTGTTCAGGAGAATCCGTTTCTTCTCCTGTGTCGTGAGCCGCCACTCGCCGCTGGCCGTCTGAAAGAGTTCCTTGCGATGTTTCTCCGGGCCATCCTTCATATACCAGTCACGATGATAGGTCAGAAGAAAGCGATAGGCACCGAGCAAGAATGATCCTGAGCCGCAGGCCGGATCGAGCACGGTCAACTTCTCAATCTGCTTCGGCGTCTTGCCGTCGCACAGAGTGCCAACCGTCTGCTTGACGATGTATTCGACGATATAGGCAGGCGTGTAATAGACACCGCCGGCCTTCTTGACCTCCGGTTTCTCTTCGATCTTAGCCTGATGGCCGGACGTGAGACGGATGACCTTGCCGAGGAATTGCTCATAGACCTGGCCGAGGATTTCCGTGGGAAGGACAGAGAACTCATAGGGACTCTGGGGATAATAGAGCCGGCCGAGAATCTCTTTGAGCACTTTGTCGTCGATCTTCAGGCCGGGGGTCAGATCGTCAGGCGATTCGGCTCGATCCTTTTCCTTATGGAAGTGAAAGAGGCCGGAGTTATACCGGTCGTCGGCTTGTTCGTAGAGATAGCGCAGCCGTCCATAGATGTTCTGCCCGTTCAGCAGGGCTTGCAGTTGGCCGTAAGGCTCGACGCCGCGATCTTCGCAGATCCGAAGAAAGATGAGCCGGTCGATGGTGCGCTGGACGGAAAAGTTCAGCTCGTGGACGGTCAGCGCGGGATTGCGGAGTGCGAGATTCTTGGCGAGCGTTTCCCGCCAGGTTTCAATTTCCTTCAGGAACTCCGCATCGACGGTGGCTGTTCCCCGCTTGCGGTCGGTAACCGCATACTTGTCGAAAGAGCCTTTGAGCACTGCCTCCTTGGTGAAGATGGAGGCAATCTCGTCCCATCTGGCCAAATACTCCCGATAGGTGAGGTAGAGGATGCGGCCTGTGCTGGATTTATCAGACGGGTTCGGACGGGTGCGGCAATCGTAGACGGCAAACTCTTCGAAGTCGGTCAGGATGGAGAGCGGGAGCTTAGCCGACCAGGCATAGCGGCGGAGCTGGTAGGCCGGGGGGATCTCGTCTTTGACGTTAACGGCCGGTTTCTTGGCTTCCAGGAAAAACTTGCGTGCCCCGCCGATGCGAAAACAATAATCGGGCGCTTTGGTGTTGCCGCCGATCTTGATGGCATCTTCATGGATGACGTCTTTGTACGCCTCGGCATGGCCCTGCTTATTAGCGACGTCCCAGCCGAGCGCCTCGAAGAACGGATCAAGAAACTCCCGGCGCACCTGGGTTTCGTTGTAGCTCTGGCTCTTGTAGGAATCGCGATTCTGCTCGAACCGGTCGATGAGGGTGGCAACGATGGGAGGCGCCTGGCTCATAGTGGGCCCATGCTCTGGTCCTAGTGCGATCGAATCGTGAGCCCTATTGATTCAGCGTACGTGCTTCATGACACAGGCATCCCAACACAGCGGATGACTCGGCCCACCCGCTCCGCCTTCAGCCAATCAAGCCGGTCGAGAATATCTGTCGGCATGCTGACAGGAAACCCGCATCGACGGCGCACCTGACGCAGACGCTCGTACTCTCTCCAGACAGCTTCGTCTTCATTGAACCGCCGAGCTAATTCTTGCGTATCAGTGCACAGCTTCATGACGCCTCACACTCACAGGATGCCCGGCGAAAGAAAATCTGACAGCCCACACGAAGCACTTTTTAACGCAACATGGCGCAACCAACTACCGCCGAAGAATACCCGTTTCGTGAAGGGAAATCACCCCGCCTTTTAGGGGACGTGAGGTGTCACACGTCAAACGCGAACCGTACTCGAGAGTGCTGAGTTCTGAGTTTTCTGCTGAAACACCTCCACGGTTACCAGGGCCTATTAAGGAAGTCTTGGTACTGAGTGCTGGCGTTCCCCTGAAATGCTGGGTCCTGAGTATGGCCGAGATGGTGACGCGTCTCTTGTTCAGAGTGAACCGTGAGGAGAGGGGAAGGACATGATCGCGGGAGTGCGCACACCTAGGCTGCGTGACGGCCTTTACCTTTCTCCCCTCCTCGAATGGCTTTGGCGAGGTCTGCGGACGTGGCGCCGAGAAGTAAGAGCGAACTGACCAACAGATCCATCGAGACGGACGGGTCACCGGCTTCCATTTTGGCGACACGGGATTGGCTGGACCGAAGCTGTTCGGCAAGCTGCACTTGGGAGAGGCCACATTTCTTCCGCCGATCGCGCAAGCTGCGGCTGAGCCCCAGCTTCATATTGATGAGCGCCGCATCCGCGTCCGAGAGGCCCAGGAACTCCTTCACCGACCCGACCGCCCACCCGGCGGCTTCCAGCTTTGCCCGTTTTGTGTTCTTCATCGTGATACTCCTACGATTCCATCACTCTGTCATAGTCTCTGAGCCGGCGTCGGCAGGTTTCAACGACCGACTGCGGAGTCTGCTCAGTCTTCTTCTTCGCCACATCAAGGATGACCACGGCATCGGCATCGGCCCGATAGATGATGCGAAACGTGCCACTCTTATCATTGATCCGCAACTCATGGCACCGTGCGCCAATGATCGGCATGGGCCGTGAGTGTGGAAGTCCGAGCGACTCCCCCTCCTGCAAGAGCCTCAACAGATATCCCGCTTCGAGGCGCGCCGCGTGGGAAAACGGCGGGGTTTTGACCTCGCCCTTGAGCCACACGAGAGGCTTTTCTCCCCGGCCTGCCATCACGCCCCCTCCCGACTCGACACCGAACACTATGTCATATCAGACATAGTGTCAATCCGGGCCGAACATATCTTCTCCGCCGCAAGCAATCATCCCAGTCTGCTGAAATGGAACCAATGCGGACTGGCACCTAGGGACTTCACGGTTTGCGGTTCACCAGGTGACTTGCTATAGTTGGCGCGCACGGAGGGTTGTATGGGATTTGAGCCGAACTATATTGTGATCGACGGACAGACGTTCAGCAAGGTGAAGCTGGCGTTGGACAACCACGTTTACAAGAACTGTCAGATCGACGATTGCGATCTCTACTACAGCGGCGGGCAGTACGAACTGCTCGATACCCACGTGACGAATTCACGCCTGGTCCTCAATCATCCCGCCAAGGGCATCTATAACGCTCTGCAGATCTTCAAAATGAAATCGCCGGGATCCCGCATCGTCTTCGAATAGCTAGCTCCTTCATGCCCTACACCTACGACGACGCCAGCGCCGCCATCGGCGACGAAAGTGCCTTGCGGCGCTCTTGGCGTTTCGCCAAAATGACGTTGACGCGCTGGACCAGGGCCAAGACCTTTGTCTTCGACGGACGTTCCTATCGGTACCTCTACCATTTCTGCAACAAGACATGGAAAAAT
>CAZXNN010000256.1:0-5110 GCA_964641915.1 uncultured Nitrospira sp.
CTCCTGGCCGGGATCGCCGGCGGTCTCACCGGTTCCTGGATCGGCCACATGCTCTTCGGCGCAACAGAGAGTAGCGCGAAGACGAACGAAGCCGGTGACGCCGCCACCCAGACAGCCGGCGCATCCAGCAATAGCGGCCTTCTCCTGTTCCTCATGGTCCTGGGAGCCGGCGCCGCCTATTATTTCCTGAAAGTCCGGCGGACCCCCGCCCCAGTATTGTCCCGCATCTCGCGAAGCAGCGCCGTCGCCGGGAGCCTGCTGGCAGAATCCTCAGCGACCGCCCTCCGGCCCGCGACGACCGATCTCGACATCACCACCGCGGACAAAGCCGCCTTTCAGCAGCTCCTGACCGACATTCAGACCGCCTGGAGCAAGCAGGACCTGGCAGATTTGAAACGATTCGTCACACCGGAGATGCTGACCTACTTCAGTACCGCCTTGGCCGAGAATGCCAGCCAGGAGATCGAAAACCATGTGGAAGATGTCGTGCTCGGCCGGGCGGATGTCCGCGAAGCCTGGATCGAACATGCGACGCAATACGCCACGGTGGGGCTCCACTGGAGCGCCCGCGACTATACCGTGTCAATGAAGAAGCAACGCGGAGAGCCTGGCTATCTCATCGACGGCAGCGACGAAAAGCCGGCCGAATCCAGCGAAGTCTGGACCTTCATGCGATTCGGGGATGGCAAGTGGCTGCTGTCGGCAATCCAACAGTAACTAACCAGCAGCGGGACACGGCACGATCGGCGGATCACCCGCCGATCGTGAGCCAGAGATACGGCGCCAGGTAGTAGGCCGCGAAGGAGAGCAGCACCCCGATCACCGCACCGAACAGACTTGCCACGTAGAGCCCAGCGAAGGGGGACAGAAACACAATCAGGATCATCAGCAGCGCAAGCGATCGATGACCTTCATAGAACCGCCGGCGGTATTCGGAGTTAAAGGAATTCATGAGAGAACGATGGGAAGGAGTCGGCATAGGCTGAGTATAGAACAACGCCCCCATCCAATGCATGCGGGACAGCACGCGCGCCCCGGACGCCAGTCTCCAACGAGCCGGGAGCCGTAGAAGCGGTTGTCGATCGAGCGGAGCGGTCAGCGCACCCAGGGCGGCGTGACCGGGGGCGGAGACCCAGGCTGCTCGAGCAGGCCAGAAGGACTCGGGGACGGTCCCAGAGGCAGCGGCAGTCCCGGCGTGGATCCCGGGCGCCTGAATCGCACGACGAGCCCACCCATCACGTCCCATTCACGGAAATTTCTTCTCGCCGACTGCGGATGCTGATTATGGCACTCGACGCAGGACCGGACCAGCGCCAGATCCGCCGAGACCGCAGTGAACTGATCCCCGTCCGCAAAACTGAGAAAGCTCTGCTGCCGGTCCTTTTCCAACTGAATCAACGCCTTGGTTTCCGCCGGAGTTCTCGGCCGGTTTGCCGGATTGATCGGCGTCAGGCTGATCAGACCGATCTCCACCGACGTCACCTGTCCGGCAGCCGCCTTCACGAACTGCGCGGGAAGTGGAATGAAATGCGCGTCCCGCTCCCAGTCCTCGTGCGGCTCTGGGCCCGCTCCGCGCGTATGCTCCACGACATGCAGCACATAGGCCGTGCGAAACGCCCTCACCACATCCAGCACATAGCGGGCCGTCTGCTCATAGGTCGGATCAGCCCAGGTGACAGACGCCGCCAGGACCATGAAGCAACCGGCCAGGCCCGCGGCGAGACCGAGGTGACGCCTTGACATCGCACAACCCTCCCGATCAATTCGACACAGAACTGGACCAGCGGCAGACGGACCGGCTGCCGGGGGGGAACCTCCTCCCAAAACAGCAAGGCGCCCGATCGAACACGACCGGAAGTCACATCATTCCCGATAGGCAAACGTAATCATCGGGGTCCAGTGCTCGTTCCCATATCCGTCGATAAAACAGGCCCGCCCTTGCAAGACCTCCCCCTTCTGTCTCACCGGGGGAAGAATCAACCAATCCGCCCGCCCTTCCGTCAACCCGCGCGACGGGATATCGGTATGGCCAAACAAATAGCCCTGCGCCTGCCGCACCAGGATATTCCCTTCCACCCGATGAGACGTGGGGATGAACCAATACCGCGACCCATACACCACCAGAGAGGTCTTAGGCACCAGGACCGGCTCATCGCTGATATTCGTGAAGAAAAACTCACCGACCACCTGCATGCAGGGCGTGCCATCCTTCTGCCCCATCTCCCACCACACATTCGCCGCCTGCGCCGGCAACACCACCAGCGTGTGCTTCGGCACCTTCCAATAGACTCGCGCCACGCGCGCGTTGAGCGCATTCAACCATCCACGCAGCCCGAGCTGCCACAGGCGGTAGGCACCACCGATCACCACAACCAGACAGACCACCGCCCCGATGAACGCCAGAAATTGATCCAACCCGTCAAACATACCCATGCATCCTATCGAATACCCCGGCACCCGCGTTCCCCAAGCCCATCACAGGGCCGCTGGGGAAGTCTCCATACCAATTCTGTCCGTGACCTGGCAACAACTTTTTCGCCCGACGATCACCGCCGCCCGGCCGAGTCTCGCACAAACCGGGAGTCCCCGTCGAATCAGGCCTGCGCCAGGCCCGCGCCCCTTTAGCGAGGCAGTTCGTCTGACAAGAGGCGTTGCGCTTGAGCGATCGCCTTCAGCAATGCCGTCCGTTCCTTGTGTCGTTGCTTCGAGGCCGGGACGCCCGCCACAAACCGTTCTGCCGCTGCCGTCAGATTCTGCAGCATCTCAGTCAGATCCACTGACGCAGGAACTTGCGCCTTCGACGCCGCGCGAGCCAGCACGAGCCTTCGCCGGGGCCCCACATACATCTGCGGCGCAACCGGATTATCCTTTTCCAACTCGGGTCGTCGAAATACTCCCATGACGCCTCCCCATAATCAGACAATGAGAAATAATCCGCTCACTGTACTCGATCCATGGCAGCAGCGGCAATTGCATCAAGGCCTGAAGACGGAGGGGAACGGGAGAGGGAGAAGAAACGCCGGAACGTCAGGGGCGAACGATGCGTGCACCGTCGGGACCGCCGACGTCATCCGCGGCTTATCGCGCGAGCTTCTTTTTGATACTCGCCAGGTTATCGGGGGTCGATCGCACCCGGACCGTGAGGCCATCGGCATCATAGGCTTCGGACAAGATCCGCATCTTGGCGCGGACCTCTGCCACGACCCCTTGAGCCGTAAAGGGAATACGCAACTCCTCGTCAATCATGTCGCTCTCAAAGTACCCCATGATGCGCTCACGGAGCGCCTGCAGATCCTCTTTGCTTCTCGTGGACAGCAAGAAGGCCTCGGGATACTCCGCCTTCAGGGCCGCGAGTTCCTCCGGGCTGAGACGATCCCGCTTATTCAACACCAGGAGGCTGGGAACATCCGTGGCGCCGACTTCGGCTAACACCTTTTGCGTGACCTCGAGTTGGGATCGGAAGGAGGGATCTGAGACATCGACGACAAACAGCAACAGCGAGGCGCTCGCCGCTTCATCCAGCGTCGACTTGAACGACGCCACCAGGTCATGCGGGAGCTTTTTGATGAATCCCACCGTATCGGACATGAGCACCTTGGGACGCGTGTCGGGATAGAGGGGCCGAATCGTCGTATCGAGCGTGGCAAACAGCTTGTCGGCCACGAGCACCTCGATGCCCGTCATCGCCCGCATCAGCGAGGATTTCCCGGCATTGGTGTACCCCACGAGCGCGACCGTCAATTCGTGTTCCCGTCTCGCGCGGCGCGTCTGATGCTCGTCCCCGATCGCCGCCAATTCCTCCCTGAGTTCCTTCATGCGATCGCGGATTCTGCGCTTATCAAGCTCCAGACTCGTCTCTCCGGCCCCTTTGCCGCCGACGCCCCCACCTTGCCGCTCGCTGCCGCCGCCGGTCTCCCGCAGGCGCGGCGCCAGATAATTGAGCCGCGCGATCTCCACCTGGAGCCGTGCCGCCCTGGTCCGCGCGTGCCGGCTGAAAATCTCTATGATGACCCCGGTACGATCGAGCACCGGCACGCCGGCGGCTCGTTCAAGATTTTTCAATTGGGAGGGCGACAGATCGCAATCCACGATGACGATCTGCGCCTGCTCGCGAGGGCCGGGAGCGGCCTCGACCGTGTCGTCCACTTCGTCGCCTTCCGATTCGTCGTCGGCTGTTTCCTCCGTGATGTCTGTGTCCGCCCCCTCGAACTTCGACGCCGCTTTGTGCTTCGGCCGTTCAAACGCCGATTCGATTTTCCCGGAACCACCGGTCCACAGGGCCAGTTCGGCAAGCTTGCCCTGCCCCAGGACCGCCGCATACTTATCGGAACTCCGCTTTTGCGTCACCTGGCCTACGGCGTTGTACCCGAGGGTCTTCACCAGACGGGTCAGCTCTCGCAGCGAACTCTCCAGTTCCTCCCCTGTGACACGAGGGGTGCGGATCGCCACAAGAACGGCATTCGATTGTGCGGGCTTCGACATCAATGGATTTTCCTTGGCTACATTTTGGTGAGGGATTTTGATCTTAACAGGGACGTTTGTGTGAAGGCGAGCGCACACAACGCTCAGCAATGTGCTTCGCCATCGATGGGGGGAAGGATACTCAGAGGCGGCTGATGCTATGAAGCCCCCCGCCTAGGTCTGCTTCTAATGGCCCACCCTATTCCCGATGGAACATTCTCCGCAGTCGCGCGATATCGCCTTCTTCTCCGCCCAGCCGGTGCAGCATCCGGTGGCAATTTGCGCAGACCGTGACGAGGTCATGGCTTGACGACACCACACTCTCCGCCAGCTGTGCCAGCGGAAGCACAGAATGCGCTTCAGCAAAGCCGCTCCCGATCTCCCCATACACTTCTCTGAACGACATTTCACAGACCTGGCATCTGAACTGATCCCGCCGGAGACAGTGCTCAACCGAGAGACGATCCTGTTCACGGGCCAGATGCTGGCGCACGGCATGACGGTTGACCACTCGAACGTAGTCCTGCTCGCAATCACGCTCGCGTGGCGGCGCGTCGGGCTGCCGGCTCTTGATGACACTCTCAAAAAACCCCGTGGCCTGACCCGCCAGGATCCGGATGGTCTCCGGGTCCTCCGGAAGCATGGATGC
>CAZXNN010000257.1:0-5108 GCA_964641915.1 uncultured Nitrospira sp.
ATCTCTCCGTAGACTCTCCGGCACAAGCATGAAAACTCCGGCTCCTGCAAAAAAGCCCGCACAAGCCTCCCACAATGAAGCGCGTACCGCTGCGAGCTTTGATGTGTTATATCGAGACCATGTCGATCAGATGTACCGCTTCGCGACCAGACTCTGCGGGGAACCCGAAGCAGCGAAGGATCTGGTCCAGGAAACGTTTCTCAATGCCTATCGCGGCTATCAGACATTCCGCGGAGACGCGCAGGTCTCGACCTGGCTCTATGCCATTGCGGCGCGGGCCTGCTCGCGCATGCGGCGCAAACGGAAAGGAGCGCCTGACCGGGAGCTGTCTCTGGAAGAATTCATCCCGACCTCGGAAGGGGAATTTCGCCTACAGATTCCGGTGGACGGGCTCAGCCCGGAAGAGGCGCTGCAGAATAAAGAACTCCGCCAGGCGCTCGATCGGGCGATTGCCAAACTGCCCAAAAACTATCGCATGGTGCTGGTTCTGCGCGACATGGAAGGGCTGAGCGCCAAAGAAGTCGGCAGCATCGTCGGGCTCAATGAGCGCGCCGTGAAGTCCCGGCTGCATCGGGCGCGCTTGTTTGTCCGGCGCGAACTCAGCGCGCAGGGGATTGCCGCATCCGAACCATCGCACAACGGCCACCCGACCACGCAAGGAGAACGCTAGCCATGGCCAAGCGGACGACGACCCGATCCGTTCAGCGGAAACCAGCCCGCCCCCACCGTCACGGGAAAGGACGCTGTGTGTCCATCTTAAAAAAACTATCCGCTTACATCGACGATGAATTGCCCGGCACACTGTGCGATGAGTTGCGTAAACACCTCGGCGCCTGCCCCAACTGCGAGGAATTCGTCGCCTCGCTCAGACAAACCGTCGCCCTCTGCCAACACCAACCGGCACCGACCCTCTCACAGGCCGAACGAGCCCGCATGCGGAACGACATTCTTCGCGCCGCGAGCGCGCGCTAACGACTTCAAACATTTCACGATTCCCGCCTCGGGCAGGTCGGGCGCTTCCGGATGATCACGGGCTGCCCTTCCCGCTGAATATCGGCAAATCAGCTCCCCTGGCCTCTTTCAGATTCGTCCGACACCATGCTACAGTACCCGTCTTTAGACCTTATCATGTGCGTCCAGGAAATAGGTGATGATGATGATCGGTCGTATCCACAACAACCTTCGTGCGTCCATTCTGCTCACTCTGATAACCACCCTCCTGGCAGGATGGTCAGGAACGGAGGCGGCCTTCGCGGCAACCTCGCACAAATCCAGACCGGCCGGCCATACCAACAATCCGGCTGCCGATACCGCGCGGCGTTATACCGAAGCCCTCGCCAAGGGAGATCACGTTACGGTCGGACAGTTGGACTTTGCCTGTCAATTTCGTCTCCTCGGGGCCGCCCCGTCGGGATTGAAGGCCTATCCGCCGGCTACCGACCCGTCATATGAATCCTGTTGGGAGGGCTTGAAAACCGCCCATGCGCCCGCATTGAAACGCGACGACGTGGGAATGACGGCTCTCTGGCCGAGCACCGGCCCGCTGGTCTTCTTCGGAGACGAATTCGCACGCATGCCGGCATCGGCCTTCGTCATGGAAGAGCTTGGAATCTCTCCTCCTGGCAGCGGCCTCCGTGTCACCGTCACCAAGAGCCAGTCCCTGCCATCCAGCTCTTTCCGACTGGACGCCAACGGAAAGATCCTGGCCGTACCCACGACACTTGTCTTGTTGAGCATACAATACCAGGATCCACTGGCCTCACCGGTCACCTATGCCGAAGAGACGGTCAAGTGGACGAATACCATCAAGCGAGCGCGCAAGTCGCTAAAGTCCGTTACGACACAGTGGGTCGTCTTCACGGGGCTGAAAAAGCATGGCTTCCCGGGTGACGCCGCCGTATTCAATCTGCCGGTGACCACCAAACCGTCCGTCGCGGGAATGGTCCCGGAGAAGATCCCGTTCACGACGGAAATCAGCCGGCCGCTGCCTGAATCTATGGTGTGGTGGGGGCCAGGCGATCAGCCGGGGACGCTCACCGCAGCGGCAGCACGAGCCGCCACGTTCCCTGAGTTGCGCGACCGGGTGGCTCTGCTCAACCGCGTGCTGATCATCGATCCGAATCAACCGGACGCACTGACCGTCCTCACCAGGAATCTCTACGCGGTCCTGCTGCGGGAAGGGGGCAACGGGCACAATCTCACCATCAGAGACCCGGCCCTGACCCTGGTCGTCGACGAGTTCTACTGGAACATCTATGCCCAATCGACGAGGACGGACCTCTCGAACGGGATGGAGATGGGCGGGCTCTCGCAACCAACGCCGGCCGATTTCCTCTTCCGTCTCTTGCCGGCCGCCGAAGCCCTCGCCAAGGTCCGCCCCGAACAACTCGATAACCGATTCCGGTTAGGCGTCGCCTATCGCTGGAACAACGACCAGCAGGCCGCCATTGAAACCCACGAGGCCTTGGCCAAAGAGATTCCGGATACGCGAAGATCTGCCAAGGCCGAAGCCTTGCTGCAACTCGCCTGGTCCCGCCTGCACAAGTCCGCGTGGAACAGGATCCTGCACGATCCGGAAATCAACCGGGCCTACGCCGATGCAGCCGCCTCGCTGGCGGTGGCCGATCTGCCCCTCGACAAATTCCTGGCAGAATACACGATGGCCTACAGCATGATTTTTATGCCCAACTACGGGGATAAGGCCAAGCTGCTGCACCACGTCACGGAGGCCAAACGCTGGTTCAACGAAGTACCAGGCAAGACCGACGAAATCTGGCGCTATTTTCTCCATTCCGAATTGCTCAAAGCCGTGCTGGACGCCGATTCGATGTTCCAACCGATCCTGGCCTCGGCGGAAGAACATAAACCATAACGTAGACCGCATGCCCTGGCGTCCGCCGGCTCAGCCTGTCGGACGCCACAGGTCGCAATCTGCCTGTCTGAGCGAGCGAGCTCTTGCACCACAGGATTCCCAGACAGCACCTCTCTCAAACTACGAAATATCTAGGGGCTTTCCCCAGCGTCCGTTATGATCTGATCTCCTGGAAGATTTTAGCGGCCAGGCGGCGATGGTCCAATTGGATAAGAATTGACCCACATCCTGAAAGACCCCGATGGCCCGCGGACCCGGCTGGATATTGAGGCGTTCGTAAGCGCATGAGTATTCTGCTTGTTGACGATTCTGAGGAAAGCCGCCTGCTTCTTCAGAGAGTCCTGCAAGAGGCCGGCTACGGCCCGATCATCACCGCCGAGTCCGGACGCCAGGCGCTGGACATCCTCGGCATCCTAGGCCGGCAAATCACCCCCTATGATCCGGATGTGATTCTGATGGATTTGATGATGCCGGATATCGGCGGGCTGGAAGCCTGCCGACAGATTCGATCGGTCGAACGGCTGGAATACACCCCGATCATCATGATCACCGCCAAAACCGAGACAGCTGATCTGCAAGCTGCCTACACAGCCGGTGCCACCGACTTTCTCCGGAAACCCATCACCCCGGTGGAACTGGTCGCCAGAGTCTCCACCGCTCTCAGCTTGAAGCAGGAGCTCGATGCGCGCCAAGCGCGCGAGCAGGAACTCCTGGCCAAAACCGATGAACTGGAGCGGGCCTATCAAGAGCTGAAGAGCCTGCGCGGCCTGATAGCAATTTGCGCGAAATGCAAACGGGTCCGCTCGGACGGCACCTACCGGAAACGGATCGAAGATTATCTGGAACAGTGTTTCGAGAGAAAAGTAGAACGGGATATCTGCCCCGACTGTATGGAACAGTCCTATCCGAGATCCGGCTGAGCGATACCCGACCGCGGGGGATCCTCGATCGCGCAGGTCGAACAAGCACAAGAGACCCCTCGCTCAACTTCAAGCCTCCTCTCTACTCACATAGCTAAGGGAGTGGTCGGATGGTGCTTTACTGCGCGCATTGAGGGACCACCGCTTCACCGTGGGGCCTCAGCGAGCAAGAAGAACCATCCGGCCACTTCCTATCCTACCTCTTCCCCATCTTCGCCAGCTCTTCAAAATAATGCGCAAAGGCGGTCATGCCGCTGGAGGCCTGACCCCAGTCAAAGTATTCGTTCGGAGCGTGGTAGCCATGCTCAGGCAGGCTGAGGCCCATGAAAAGAATCGGCACCTTCCAGGCCTTTTGCATCGTCACCACGGCACCGATCGAGCCGCCTTCGCGAATGAAGGCCGGCTCTTTGCCGAATCCCGCCTTCGCCGCCCGCTTCACCGCCTCGACATAAGGCCCTTCGAAGAGTCCCTGGAACGGCTGCAACATGCCCTCCGCCTCGACCTTGACGTTGGGATCCAACTTGGCGACAAATTTCTTCAGCAGCGCAAAGGCCTTCTCCGGCGTCTGATTGGGCACCAACCGCATGCTGACTTTCAACTCTCCGTGACCCGGCACGACGGTCTTGATCCCGGGTCCCTGATAGCCGCCGGTCAGCCCATGCACTTCAAAGGTCGGAGCCGCCCAGATACGGCGCATGATCTCGGCAGGATCCTGCGTGCGCAGCGTCTGAAATCCGTAGGCCTGCTTGAACTTGGAGACTTGGAAACCTGACTTGAGGAAACTTTTGATCTCTGCCTTCGTGGGTGCGACGACATCGTTGTAGAACCCGGGAATCTTCACCTTGCCGGTTTTGGCATCCACACAGGCAGACGCCACTTCCATCAGTTCCGCGAGCGGATTGCGGGCAGCGCCGCCGGTGACACCCGAATGGGCATCCTTCGTTCCCGTCTTAAGCGTTAAGCGCGCGCCGATCAATCCGCGCAGCCCGTAAGGCATGGCAGGTTTGCCTTTGGCGATCCAAATCGTATCCGACACCACGACGGAATCCGGCCGTGGAATAGCTGCACGGTTCTTGAGACCCGCGGCGAAATGCGGACTGCCGATCTCCTCTTCCAACTCCCACAAAAATCGAATGTTGATCGGAACGCCCTGTTCGATCGCATAACGGGCCCCGAGCAACGCCGACAGCGCCGGGCCTTTGTCGTCCGTCGCACCTCGGCCATGATAAATGCCGTTGTCTTTGCGAAAGGCGAACGGCGACTCTTTCCACTCCGGCTCCTGCGCCGGCTGCACGTCGAGATGGTTGTAGATGGTG
>CAZXNN010000258.1:0-5103 GCA_964641915.1 uncultured Nitrospira sp.
CGACCGGAGGAGCATCGAGGATCTCCGGAGTCGCTCCTCCCCGCATCTGCAACTCGGTACCCACAGGATCCGAGTGCATCGCCGTAACCAGTCGCACATTCGAGACCGAGGCAATACTGGGAAGGGCCTCCCCGCGGAATCCCATCGAGCGGATGGACCACAAATCCTGATCGGACCGCAGTTTGCTGGTGGCATGACGTTCGAAGGCTTGCGGCGCATCGGCCCGGCTCATGCCCTCGCCATCGTCCGTGACACGAATGCTCGCAAGCCCCCCGTCCTTGATCTCGACGGAAATGGTCTTGCTCTGTGCATCTAAACTGTTTTCGATGAGCTCTTTGACAACAGCGGCAGGACGTTCGACGACTTCACCGGCGGCGATCCGGCTCACGACGTCTCCCGACAAGATGCGAATTTTTCCGCTCGAACTGGTCGTCAGCACAACACTACGCTCCACAGTATCGCGACGAAGGCTGACTGCGTGAGGTGGGGGATCGCGCGCCCGCGACCGTCACCGAATGTCGGCGAGTTTATTCTTTGCGAGCTTGGCTTCATCCGAGGCAGGGAACTCCTCAATCACCCGCTTGAGATATTTCCTGGATTTCACCAAATCACCGGTTTCCGCCGTGGCCAAACCCAGCTTGTAGAGGGCAGCGGAGACTTTTTCGTTCCCAGGGTATTCCGCGACGAGGTACTCGAACGTCGTCGTGGCGCGCGCGTAGTCCTTCTGATTGTAGAGCGACTCTCCCAACCAGTAATGCGCGTTCGGCGTCAATGACGTCCCGGGGAAATCTTTGGTGAATCGCTGAAATCCTGATACTGCCAGATCGTACTTTCCGTTCAGAAAATCGTTGTACGCGAGATTGAAGGCGGATGTCGGGGTGATGCCGGGCATACCAGACACAATAGAGGAGCTCTCCCCTTGCACAGCGGACTTATTTGGCTTCGCCGCTTTCGGCGCATCAGACACGGCCACGTCAGCCCGGGCGGATGCGAGTCCGGCGCCGTCTTCAAGCTTGGCCAGCTTTGATTCCAGCTTTTGAAGGCGCGCAGCCAGCTCGTCAACCCGCGGCTTTCCCGACTCAACATCCTTGACACGTTCGACCGATTCGAGGCGCCGCAAGACCGCATCAACCCGCTGATGGTCCTGCTCTTGGGAGCGTGACACCGTCGAGAGTTGGTCCCGTAACTCGACAAAATCTGCATGCTTGGCGCATCCCGGCAAGATCAGTAATGAGCCCGCGACTCCGACCGCCGTCACATAAGGAATAATGTAAGCTTGCATGAAATCTATCGACCCTCCTTCAACTGAACCAGCTTGTCAGATGCTTTTCCAGCCTCCGGACTCCTCGGATACAGCGTGACCACTTGTTTAAATGCAGACGAGGCCCGTTTCTTATCCTTCAAGGCGAGATAGGCGTAGCCCTTCTTCAGAATGGCCGCAGGCACTTTTTCACTTCGCGGATAATCCGACTCGACCTTGTCGTACGCATCGATGGCTCGCTTGAAATCCTTGGCCCCGTAGTAAGCCTCTCCGAGCCAATACCGAGCGTTGGGCGCGAGATCCGAATTCGGATAGTCGGCAATGAACGCCGAAAATCCTCTGCGCGCCCCTTCGAGGTCACCCGCACGAAACACCGCCAGCACCCGTTCATATTGCGTCCGGTCGGCGGCCGTGTCGCCCGCATGAGGAACGGCAGCGGTCCGAGGTTCGACCGGCGCAGCGATCGAGGCTGCGGGAGCGGACGGCATCCCCGCCTCATCGACTGCGGCCGGTTGAACGTGTGCCTGGTTCGCCCGCGCCGCAGCGGTGTCAGCCCCTTGCTCACGCCGCTCGACCGCGGGACCGTCCGAAGAGGTTCCCGAAGGGGCCCCATGAACCTGCGTGAGATTCTGAGACCGGTCTCCGCTCCTCTGTCCTATCTCCTCCACCGATCGACCTAACGACTCGATTCGTCGGTCCTGCTCGTCAAACCGCGCCGAAAGTTTCTGGTTGGCGGATTCCAGCTGATGCACTTGCTCCAGGGAATGGCCAAGCGAGTCAAGGCGCCGGTCCTGCTCCTCAAAGCGCGCTGCGAACTTCTGGCTGACCGATTCCAGCGTCTTCACGATCGATGCAACGCTCTTGTTGACCCCGTCGAGGTGGCCGTTCACAGCTCGGTTGGACTCATTGATATGGGACACCGCCGCCTTATTATCGGCCTCGACCTTGTTCGATGCCGCCCGCGCTTCCTGCTCGTTTTGAGTGACCCGATCGTTCAACCCGGTGAAGGCTGTCTTGAATCCGGTGAGCGACTGATTGAATTGTGTCAGATTCTGCGACACTTTCTGATCCAGGCTCTGCTGACCGGCCTCCAGCTCTTTCCGCTGTCCGTCAAGACGTTCTGCGACTTTCCGGTCCAGCACCTCGTTGCTCTGCTTCACCGCCGCCAGCACGTCGCGCTTGAGATCCTCAGTTGTCTTATTGACCGCCCGGGACAACTCGTCGAGACGCGCATTCACCTTGGCGTCTTGCGTTTCGAGACTTTTCTGCAGCCACACATAACGGGTATTGGTATCCGACTCCAGCTTGGCGGCTACCTGCTCGAGTTTTTTAGTCTGCTGCTCCATCTGCCTGGTTTGCTGCTCAAGCTGCGCTGAGCGATGTTTGAGGTCGTCTTGCTTGGTCTGCAGCTCCTGCGCTTGATGCAGTGCCTTCTCCAATTCCCCGCGCAGTTGCGGGAGTTCCTGTTCGCGCAAGGAGGAGATCTCCTGGCTTTGCTTGGCCCTCGTTTGGGACAGCTGATCGTCTTGTTGCTTGATTCGCTGTTGAAGCTGCCGCTCCGCTTGCTTGAGATCGGCCTGTTGTGCCACACATCCGGATAACAACGTGAAGAGCAGGACCAATAATGCAACCACCACACACCTCACTTGCTGGAGATCATTCGGGTCCATTCTCACCATTTGTGCGGCACCGTAATGCATGGAATCTTACTTTCCGGATTTCACAACGACATGACCGCGACGATTCTGGGCATAGCAGGCTTCGTTGTGCTCTTTGCAGAACGGACGCTCTTTCCCGTAGGACACCACGCCCAGGCGATTGGCGCTGACGCCGAGCTCAACTAAATAGTTTCGGGCAGCCTTCGCCCGCTTTTCGCCCAGCACCAGGTTATAGGCGGATGTTCCACGCTCATCGCAATGCCCTTCAATCTTCAACTGAGACCCCGGATTCGCCTTGATCCACTCGGCATTTCGAGCCAGCGCCTGACGGCCTTCCTCCGAAATCGCAAAGCTATCATATCCGAAAAACACATCCCGCAAACCGGCGGCATCGGCCGCGGCTTGTTCGGACCGGATTTCATCCATCTGACGGCCGCTCTGGGAAGGATCCAGCTTCGCCATCATCGTCCCGCCGTTCACCCGTTCTTCACCGGGATTCTTATCGAGCCCGCGTAATCCACCCGATCCGTCCCGTCCGGCCAGCGAAGTGTCGGGAAAGTTCGAGCTGACTCCGCCACCGGTTGATCCGTCCGGGCCGGTCGAGCCCATCGAGCTATTGGAGCCCATCGAGCTGCTTACGCCGGTCGAGCCCATCGATCCTGCCGATCCGTCTGTTCCCCCGGCCCCGGGAGTTCCTTTAGCCATGCCGGCCTGCGAAGACTGGGTGTCCCCCCCTGATTGCACGGACTTCTTCGAACAGCCCGGCATTGTGACCAGCAGGAGACCGGCCAGCATCGGAATCGACCATTGTGACAACGTCGCTCTCATAGTCTCTCTCCTTCTTCTTAAGGCATCTCCCGCCTGACCGGGAAGCCGCCATGTAGTTAGTTATCGTGTACGTCGA
Organism: uncultured Nitrospira sp.; assembly: GCA_964641915.1. Taxonomy (GTDB): domain Bacteria; phylum Nitrospirota; class Nitrospiria; order Nitrospirales; family Nitrospiraceae; genus Nitrospira_D. Next base: position 3,824 of record CAZXNN010000258.1, read on the forward strand.
CACGGTGAATTACGACGCCGGCGACCAGGCCGGCGCACTGTTGTGCGTGCCAGTAAATGTGACCCGCTCCAAATCTTTTCCGTCTGCGTTAATCATATAAATTTGACTCTTCCCGTCGATGGTCGAACTGAACACGAGATGCCTCCCGTCCGGCGACCAGGAAGGAGAATCCTCTACTCCCGGTCCAGCAGTCAGCTGCACGCGCTTCTGCCCGTCCGGCGTGATCAAGCACAACTTATACTCTTTCTTAGGTGTCCGGCACACATACGCGATCCAGTTTCCCCTGGGCGACCAGGCCGGCGCCGCGTTGTAGTCTCCCTCAAACGTCAGGCGACGCACATTCGTTCCGTCGGCGCTCATGAGAAATATCTGGGGCCCCCCACTCCGATCCGAAGCAAACGCCAGCTCCCGTCCCGATGGAGCCCAGGATGGGGAAAGATCTCCCGAAGCATGCGTCGTCATGCGCTGCATGGCCTTCGTTCTGGTATCCAGTTTGTACAGCTCTGAATTGCCTTCATGGCTCGATGCGAAGGCCAGGAAATTCCCGTCTGGGGACAGGGCCGGGGTGATGTTCAATCCGGACAGGGAGACTATCGTCCACCGCTTTCCGGTGGCTAATTCGATCATGTCGATATCCTGCGTATTGCGATTGCGATACGCCGTAAACACCAGAAAACGGCGGTCGGGCGACCAGCGCGGCATCAGGTTCAAGAACCCATCCGAAGTTAGCTGGCGTGGTTCATACCCGTCATAGTCCATCACAAACAGCTCCCGCGCCGTCCCCTGCTCGGACACATAAGCAATTTTCGTGCGGGCGATACCCGGCTCTCCGGTATACCGAAACACGAGTTCGTCTGCAAAACGATGGGCCATCAAGCGCACCACGGACGATGAGCCCACATACCGCTTTCCCCCGACAATCTCATCCGATTCGCCATCATAGACGAATCCGTCCATACTCACATCGGCGTCCTTGTCCCCCTGCTTGGCTCCCGCTTTGCCCCAGACCAGCACCGAGACACCATTTTCTTTGGCCTGCTTGAACGCCGGATGTGGGCCGGTGCCTACATCCCGCACTTTGATACCGAGGCTGGGAAGATCCACGAGTGAAAATACGAGTGACCGCCGGATGTCGGCCTTCAGCACCTCTTCAAGCCGTCCGCCCAGCCACTCCGGGCCGCCCGCGTTCTGGATCCCGATCACGCCCAGCGGAATCTGTTGGAAATCGGGCCTGGTCGCTTCAAGAACCACATCGGTTGCACCGGACACCATGATCCCGA
>CAZXNN010000259.1:0-5097 GCA_964641915.1 uncultured Nitrospira sp.
CTATACGAACGGCACGCTCTTCACCCGCGCGATCATCGAACGGCTGCAGGCCCGCCCGCCGTTTTCGATCGACATCTCCTGCCATTCCGCCGAGGAATCCCGCTTCGACTGGTTCACCCAGGTACCGGGATCCTATCGCGCCTTCCTGCGCGGAATCGAGCTGCTGCAGGCCGGCGGCCTTCCCTTTTCTCTCAAAACCAAATTGATGAACTGGAATGCCGGCGAGGTGGAACAACTGCGACGATTCACCGAAGCGAACGGACAGCCGTTCGGCTATACCACGTCCCTCTCGCCCCGCCTGAACGGAGACTGCTCATCTCTCGACTATCGCATCCCTCCCGATGCAATCCGCCGACTCCACTCGAATCAGGATGTGGCCCAAGAGACAGATGGTTGCCCCTCACACGACCCCCTGTCCCCTCCCGCACACGCGCGGCTGTTTCGCTGCGGTTGCGGCACCGACACGATCCACATCAACGCCTGGGGCGAACTCAGCACCTGCACGTTTCAATACGAGACTCGACTCTCGCTGCGCAGCCATACAGTGCGTGCAGCGATCGACCAAACCTTCGCGGCAACCCGGGGCCTTGCTTACCAGACAGACTCAGCCTGCCGCACATGCACCCTGCACGAACTTTGCGACAAGCAGCCGACCCAAGCCCGGTGGGAAGTTGGGCACCCGGAATCCCCCATTCCCTACGATTGTGACATCGCCATTGCCCGCGCCGTTTTGACAGGCCAGCAGCCATTGATTCATCCCTTACAAGGTCAGTCCCATCCCGTGACAGCCTTACCAGGAGCTTCGTCATGAATCAAAAGAAACCCTATACAACGCCGCAGCTATTCGAAGTCCCGCTCGATCAGGAGCAAGCCATCCTGACCTCCTGCAGCACCGCCACCATCGCCACCTCAGCGGGAGGCAGCAACGGCTGCCGCCCTCCTACCGGCTGCCGTAATTATCCCAACGCCAATCCCCTTGGCTGCAAACGCTCCCTCATTCCCCTGACATATATGGGACGAACCTGTCATGACAGCGGCCCGCGCGCGTCGTAGGAACCAGGATGCGCTTTACGCTCGAGATCGGTGGATACCGCGTCACGGTCAATGAACCCAAGGACCACCCCGTTCTCCTGTGGCCGCTTCGTCCCTTCGACGCGTTTCTCGTGGACGCGCACAGTCCCGCCGATGCCACGGTTGACGTCGCCGTGGTTCCGACTCTCCCCGACCTCCCGACGGACCGGCTGCGTTTCGATTCAGACCATGGACACTGGAAAATTTTTGAGTCGGGAGATCATCTCGTCCTCGATAGTCTCAGCCCGAAGACCGGCGCCTCACGAGCGCGCGCGCGGTTGTCGCCGGATTACCGACATGTGGAAACCTGGGTGTTGCCGGATTTCCAGAACGGGCAAGTCGGCTGGTCCCCCATGCATCTCTTCAATCCGATTCTCGAGGTCTGCCTGTTATCTCTCCTGGCGCGGGATGGAGGAATTCTGCTCCACGCCTCAGGGTTGACCTACCAGAAGACAGGCTTCGTTTTTACCGGCGCATCAGGAGCCGGTAAGTCCACCTTAGCCGGATGGTTTGCCGAACAGGGTGCCCATATCCTCAGCGATGAACGCATGATTCTGCGCCGGACCTGTTCATCGGTGACGCTGTACGGCACCCCCTGGATCGGCTCGGGGGAATTCGCCGCCAATGCCTCAGCTCCGCTGTCCCGGCTCTTTTGTATCCGTCATGGACAGGACCGGCATCGCTTCGAGCCACTCCCGGCTTCGCGCATCGTGGCGTTTCTCCTGCAACAAACGTTTCTCCCCTATTGGGATCGCACCGCCATGGACGCGACCGTCGACAGTCTGATCGCTCTGACACGACAGATTCCGTGCATCGGTCTCGCGCCTTTAAAGAACCCGGACGTCGTCGATGCGATCATGGATCATCAGCGTACCGCCCCGCTCACAACCGTCTAATGCGACACCTTGACGCCCAGACTTTTCTCGACTCCATCTCGGCCCGCTCCGGGCAAGACCGACGGCCGGACAGCGCCACCTTCGAGCTGACCTATGGCTGCAATCTTCGTTGTGTCCATTGTTACAATCCCACCCATCGCGCCTTGCCCCATGAACTGACGACGGCCGAAGTCTGTGCCATCCTCACGCAGATGGCCGAACTCGGTGTCTTGACCCTCAGCATCAGCGGAGGCGAACCGTCGCTACGGCCGGACATCGAACCGATCCTTCGCCACGCGCGACGGGCCGGGCTGCTGATCTGGATGTTGACGAACGCCACGCGCATGACGCCGACATTTGTGTCCCTCCTCACAGAGGTCCCGATCGCCCATGCGTTCGTATCCATCTACGGCGCGACGATGAGCACCTATGAATCCATGACCGGAGTGGCCGGCTCATTTGCCGACTTTCTTCACGGACTCGATACGCTGAACGCCTGTCCATTCCCGGTGACCGTCAGGATGCCCGTGACCACGATCAATTGGACAGAAGTCGATGCCTGCCAGGACCTCGTGGAATCCCGAGGATTCAAGTTTCAATACAGCCTCGACATCCACCCTCGAACCGATGGCGGCTCCGCGCCGCTCTCCTATCGGCTGGCCCCTGATCGAAAGACTGAACTCGACCTTCGGAAACTGGGAAAAGCGCCGCCGGAGGTATCTCCCGACGCCTGCACCGCCGATGAACCCTTCATTTCCTGCGCGTGCGGCCGCAGTCGCTTTGCCGTGACACCCTATGGCGAGATGAATCTCTGCGTGGCATTTCCGACACCTGCATATAATTTACGAACCGGCACCCTGCGCGAAGGATGGGCCATCCTCAAAGACACCGTCGACCGGGCGCAGCCCGGTAGCCGGTACGAATGTCCGACGTGCGACGTCAACCGATTCTGCCGCCAGGGACGCAGCGATGCCTGGCTGGAGACCGGCGATATGAGTGCCTGTCTTCCGCACTTCAAGGAGTGGGCCACACTGGAGCATCATACCCATGCCCTCCTCGACCCTCGGCGATCTCGCTGACGCCTACTCACGCGTGAGCGCCGGCAATGCCGCCGTACTCGAACAATTTCATGCCTTCGCCACACTCCTGGAACGGGCACAGATTCCCTTTCTGGTCCTCAAAGGACTGGATGTCCTGGTCAGGTGTTATGGAATCCGTGGGACGCGGCCACTGTCTGATGTCGATCTGCTCGTTCATGAAACCGATCTTGATGCGATTGACTGCATCCTGACAGAGGCCGGGTACGCCAGGCAGATCGATGGAAACCCCTGCTATCGGTCCCCAGGAAATGATCTAGCCTTCGATATCGTCACTACCCTCTGGTATCTCGACGAGCAGGGCCTGGCCGAGTTGTGGGCCGACGCCAAACCGCATGTCCTCCATACACGAACCATCTCACTCCTGGCCGCCGACGATCTCTTGATTCATCTGACCGCCTATGCGGTCATCCATCGCAGCACGCTCACTCCGGCATGGGAGCAGGACATGCGCTTGCTGCTCCTACACGAATCAATCGATTGGACGGCCCTAACCAGGAAGGCCAGACGGTACTCGCTCTCTATCCCCTTGCTGTTTGGGTTCACGTATCTTCGTCGCCGTATGCCGACGCTTCCCATTCCGGACGCGTTTCTCCTGACGATGGCTCCGGTCGGATGTTTCGAGAACTGTCTTTATCGGCTGCTCCAACGACTGGTCACCAATCAGCCCATTCCCGAGCTCGGTCACTTCCTGATCTGGCTGACCAGGCCGGCGGGAAAGAAGTGGTCGTGGCTGGGTCGAACCTTCATTCCATCCAAGACGTTTCTCGGATACCGCTACGGGGCCGTCGCAACGCGTGCACCTCTAGTCACCCGCAGCCGCCGCTTCATCGGCCTTGGCTGGGCCATGCTCACCCTGGCAACCCGAATTGTTCGGCGACTGCTCCAACAGCTCTTGCGAGCCCCCGCATGATCGTCACACTCACACCTCGCACCTCGGGCCGCTTTGCCGGCAGCGCACTCCCTGCAAACTGCCAGGTACCGGCCTTGCAACATCTACTGACTCCGCGCGTTTCGTCCTGGAGCATGTATCCGACACTCTGCAAAGGCGATCGCCTTGAACTGGGTCCGACTGAGCCGCTCCATGTGGGTGACTTAGTGGTCTTCCGGAGACCGTTCGGACTGGTCTGCCACAGGCTGGTCGCACGGCAAGAGCACGTTCTACTGACAAAAGGCGATGCCTGTTCCGGGGACCCGGAGCCGGTGATGCTCAGAGATGTGCTCGGCATCGTCGTCGCGGTGGTGCGTGGATCGACCCGCGTCGTCACGGCAGATCTGACAACACTCGCCCCTCCTCCGCCGTGGCGCCGCATCATCGACCACTTGAGCGAAGCCCTTCTGGACCTCAGTCGACGAGGAGCCCACCGATTGATTCGGCTGGGATTACAGCACTCCTGGCTCGGAAAGTTCTTGGCCGGCCAGACGGTCCGATGGGCCTCCATTGAACGCCTGATGGCAAGCCCGGTACAGTCGCTTCACGAGGCCCTTGTACCCAATCCAACGGGACCCCCATCACTTCAGGACGGTCGGCCCGATCCATCGATGATAGTCGGGATCCGCCTTGGCCCAGTCTGGCTGGGGACCTTTCATCAATCCACCGAAAGACTGGACATTCGGCCCGTCCTAGCCGGCACCAGGCTGGAGTTCACCCTCCGGGAAGCGCTGCGGCATCGGTCGGGCTCCTGACGGCAACCATCCTCCCACTAATCACTTTCAATTTTGCAGAGTTGAATCACACATCCTTTTGCCCGATCGCTCCGTAGAGTGTTATAGTTGGGGCGTGTTTCAGACCGACGTCAGAATGTTGTTATCCACCTGATCCACTATGGACCCCTCGTCGCAACACGCCGCCTCAAACATCGACCCAAAGCTGCTGGCCCGAGTGGTCAAGGGAGACCACCAGGCATTCAGTCAGCTCTACGATCAATCCAGTACGCTCTTGTATACGATGGCACTGCGCATTCTCGGCAATCGCGATGAAGCGGCTGAACTCCTCCAGGATTGCGATAGTAGTTCGACCAACCGGGCGAATTCGCCGGACGGAGGCAGCCCCT
>CAZXNN010000260.1:0-5073 GCA_964641915.1 uncultured Nitrospira sp.
TGCTGTGGCCTACAACGAGTTTTGTGCACCGACGTTGGAAGCGTCGGTGGAGGAACTCGTCAAAAAGGGAGCGACTCACATCACCGTCACCACCACGATGTTTACGCCGGGTGGCTCACATTCGGAAGTGGAGATTCCTGAAATTCTTGATCATCTGCGCCCACAGTATCCCGGCGTCGAACTGCGTTACGCTTGGCCGTTTGATCTACAGCTGGTCGCAAGCACGTTGGCGGAGCAGGTGAAGCGGTTCTCCGTTTGAATTCGGCTTTCTGGCATCCGAATCTCGGAGGTTCCCGTAGGCGAAAAGGATGGGGGAGATGGCGACACGCAGACCTCATGGGGGACTCCCCTTCATGCTGATGGGATGGGTGGTCGCCGCGCTGATGACCTGGGTTTCTGCGGCGGGGGCGGCCGAGCTTGAAGGGATCGCCTTTGCCGATTCCTATCAAGCCGGTTCGACAATGATGCGGCTTCATGGGGTCGGGCTGGCCCGTTTCCTTCGGACCATCAAGGTCTATGTCGCGGCGTTGTACGTCAGCGCCGGGACAACGGCTGATCATGTTCTCGACGATGTGCCGAAGCGGCTGGAGCTGTCCTACTTCCGTTCGCTCGACGGCGCTGATATCGCACGGGCTGCAGAGAAGAATCTGGCCGACAATGTCGCGGGCGCGACGATCGCGGCACTGCGACCTCGCATTGATCGGATACATCGGGCCTACGAGAATGTGAAACCGAACGATCGATATGCTCTCACTTATCTTCCCGGTGTCGGCACAGAACTGGCTCTGAACGGCCAGCCAAAAGTGGTGATCGAGGGGGCGGACTTTGCGGCGGCCTATTTCGCGATCTGGCTGGGACCCGATCCCATTAATCAGATCTTGAAAGACGGGCTGCTGACACAACGATAGCACGGCATGGCCGGTGAATCCGGCCAAGCCGCCGGTCCGTAGAACAGTGGAACCTCGCGAGGGTGTCATGCAACCGATACTTGATCGCTTTACCCAGACCTACCACAGGCTCAACGGGCAATCCATGGGGTTGCTCAAAGAGCTCTACAGCGACGACATTCTCTTTCAGGATCCCTTTCACTGTATCAGCGGCTTGCCTGCATTGACGCGCTATTTCAGCGACCTGTATCGCGACGTCGAGTCCATTGCGTTCCGGTTCGAGGACACCCTGGTACAGCCTGACCACGCGATGTTGATCTGGACGATGTCGCTGAAACACCCGAGATTGAATGGCGGAGATTCGGTGATCGTGCCTGGATCGACCCATATCCGGTTTCACGAGCGGGTCTTTTACCACCGGGACTATTTTGACGGAGGCACGATGTTGTACGAGCAGCTTCCATTCATCGGGATGGTCATTCGCGCAATTAAGGCGAGAGTCTGATGGGAGGCGTTCCTTTCAAAGATCGGCGTGTCTGGGTGACCGGGGCGTCCGCTGGCATCGGGCGAGCGGTCGTCATGGAGCTGGTGCGTCGGGGCGCCACGGTGGTTGCGTCCGGGCGGAACGAACAGGCGCTCAAGGATCTCGCCAACGCATGCGCGGGCAGCCGTGTCATCCTTCTTCCATTCGATGTCACGAATCGCCGAGCCAACTTGATGGCGGCAGAGACGATTCAACAACGGCTAGGCGGGCTCGACGTGGCGTTCTTCAACGCCGGGACTTGCGAGTATGTCGATGTCGACCGCTTCGACAGTGCCTTGTTTGAACGCACGATGCAGACGAACTTTCTCAGCATGGTCTATGGCGTTGAGGCTGCCTTGCCGATGCTGCGGGCCTCGCGCGGTGCGCAACTCGTCGGCATGAGCAGCACGGTGGCCTATCGAGGTCTTCCGCGTGCGGAAGCCTATGGCGCCTCGAAAGCGGCGGTCAAACATCTCTTCGAAGCACTGGATCTCGATTTGAGGAAGACCGGCATCGCGGTGTCGATCGTCTGCCCCGGTTTTGTGCGGACACCTCTCACCGATCGAAACGATTTTCCGATGCCGTTCCTGATCGAGGCGGATGAAGCTGCGAGGCGTATCGTCGACGGGATCGAGGCGAAGCGGCCGGAGATCCATTTCCCGAAGCGGTTCAGCCTCTTGTTGAAACTGATGGCGCTGCTCCCCCATCGTCTGTATGTCGTGGCCTGTTCACGGATGGTGCGAACCCCATGAAGATCGCGATTGTCGGCACAGGCATCTCGGGAATGGTCGCAGCCTATCTCCTTCATCGGGATCACGAGATCACCGTCTTTGAAGCCGCCGGGTATGTCGGCGGACACACGAACACGGTTGATGTCTCCGTGAACGGCCAGACCTATGCGATCGACACGGGATTCATCGTCTTCAACGACTGGACCTACCCGAATTTCATTGCGCTGCTGAAGACGCTGGGGGTGGAATCGCAAGTGAGTGATATGAGCTTCAGTGTGAAGTGTGAGCGCACCGGATTGGAGTACAACGGGACGTCTCTCAATACGCTCTTCGCCCAGCGGCGCAATCTGCTCCGCCCTTCGTTTTATCGCATGATCCGCGATATCCTCCGATTCAATCGTGAGGCGCTGGACCTGCTTGATGAACCGGAGCCTGGCCCCTCGCTCGGTTCGTACCTCACCGCGAAGAACTACTCTCCGGAGTTTATTGAGCAGTACATTGTTCCGATGGGAGCGGCGATCTGGTCAGCGGATCATGCGACGATGCATGATTTCCCGGCGCGCTATCTGGCGCAGTTCTTCAAGAATCACGGCATGCTGTCTGTGGACCAACGCCCGACCTGGCGCGTGATCAGGGGCGGGTCGAAGCGCTATATGGAAGAACTGGTGGTGCCGTTTCGGGATCGTATTCAGCTGAACGCCCCGGTCAGGTGTATTACCCGTCAACCCGACTGTGTAAAGATCGAGGCGACCGTTCAAGGGCGCCAGACTCCGTCGATGCGATTCGATCACGTCATTCTGGCCACGCATAGCGACCAGGCGCTTTCGATGTTGGCTGATCCCTCCCAGGCGGAGAGGGAGATTCTCGGCGCCATCCCCTATCAAGATAATGAAGCCGTTCTCCATACCGACGCCTCGCTCCTCCCCCGTCGTAAACTGGCCTGGGCTGCTTGGAACTATCACCTTCTGCCGAACCAGCCGGATCGTGCGGTAGTGACCTATCACATGAATCGTCTGCAGGGCCTGACAGCATCCCGTGAGTTCTGCGTCACATTGAATCATACGCAGGCGATCGATCCTCAGAAGATCATTCGGCGGATCACGTATCACCATCCGGTCTATTCCCCTGCCGCCGTCGCGGCGCAGAAACGGCACAGGGACATCAGTGGTGTGAACCGGACGTCGTATTGCGGGGCCTATTGGGGGTTCGGATTTCACGAGGACGGGGTCAACAGCGCTCTGGCGGTCTGCATGCCGTTCGGCAAGGATCTGTCGTCATGAATAGTTGTATCTATGCTGGACATGTCCGGCATCGCCGCTTCAGTCCGGTTCCGCACGCGTTTACCTACCGGTTGTTCATGATGTATCTGGATCTGGACGAACTGCCGACGGTCTTCACGGATCGTTGGCTCTGGTCTGTGGGGCGAGGGAATCTCGCCTCGTTTCAACGGACCGATCATGTCGGCGATCCGGGGACGCCCCTGGATGGTTCTATCCGGGCACTCGTCGCGGAGCGCACGGGGCAAACCCCGACCGGTCCCATCAGGCTGCTTACCCATTGCCGCTATTTCGGCTATGTCTTTAATCCGGTGAGTTTCTTCTTTTGTTACGACGGGTCCGGGACACACGTCGAGGCAATCGTGGCGGAAATCACGAATACTCCGTGGGGCGAACGCCACTGTTATGTGCTTGGCGACAGGGACAACCTTGCGGCCGGTTCACGCAAGCGGTTTCATCTCGACAAAGTGTTTCATATCTCTCCCTTTATCGGCATGGACGTGGCTTATGACTGGCGGTTCACTGAACCGTCGAGACAGCTGGCGATTCACATGGAGAATCTGCACGATGAGCAGCCGTTCTTCGACGCGACGATGGTGTTGCAGAGGAAAGAGCTGTCCGGCAGCGCGCTGGCGCACGTGCTGGTGCAATATCCGCTGATGACGGCCAAGGTCATTGGTGCGATTCATTGGCAGGCTTTGAAGCTCTGGATGAAGGGGGTGCCATTTCTTTCACATCCGAAGAAGCGGAAGGAGGCGTCGCCTGTTGCGACGAGCCATCTACACCCATGAATGAAACCATGATTCCCTCAGATGTGATGGTCGAACGGGTTGCGGACCCCGCCTCCCCGCCTTCAGGCCTAGGGGCGCAATTGTACCGATTTGCCAGACGAGCGGTCTTTGCCCGTATGGAATCTCTCCGGCAGGGTTCAGTTATCGTGATCGACGGCAGCGCGCGGCTGACGTTCGGCGAGGTGACGGCGGACTGTCCGCTTCAGGCCACAATCACGATTCATGATCCACGCATCTATGCCGATGTCGCACTGGGCGGGACGATAGGAGTCGCCGATGCCTATCGGCGTGGATTCTGGAGTTGTGACGATCTCACGACACTGGTTCGAATATTTGTCCTGAATCGCGAGTTGCTGGACGGTGTGGAAGGAGGTCTTGCGATACTGACCAGGCCCTTGCTCAAGGCTATGCACTGGCTCAATCGCAATACGAAGTCGGGCAGCCGGAAGAACATCGCTGCCCATTACGACCTGGGCAATGAATTCTTTCGCCTCGTGCTTGATGAAACGATGATGTATTCCTGTGCGTACTTCGAACGTTCGAATGCCACGCTGGCGGAAGCGTCGCGTGCCAAGAACGACCGGATTTGCCGCAAGTTGCAGCTGTCCGCGAGCGATCATGTGCTGGAGATCGGCACCGGCTGGGGAGGGTTCGCCATCCACGCAGCTTCGCAGTATGGATGCCGGGTCACGACAACAACGATCTCTCGACAGCAGTTCGATCTGGCAGTGCAGCGCGTGGATGCAGCGGGCTTGCGAGATCGAGTGACGGTCATTCAGACCGACTATCGCGATCTCCCTCTGTTGAAGGTTCGCTTTGACTATCTGGTCTCCATCGAGATGATCGAGGCGGTCGGCCATCACT
>CAZXNN010000261.1:0-5073 GCA_964641915.1 uncultured Nitrospira sp.
CGAAAAGCCCACCATATATAGAGCGGTTTGTAGCACACCTGGGAGGGGATGTCAGCGGAGGGGGGGATGGAGGCTGAGCGATCTTCTGTGCTCGCGCAACGCGCGGCCTCGGAAGGCCCTCGTTGGACGCGCGCAGTGGAAGTTCCCTCAGCCCCCATCCTTAAAAGAGAATGAGCAAGCTTGGAGCAAATGTTTATATCGTCCGACGCGCGCAGTTGAGGATCGACCAGGCCGCCCTTGAGAAGAAAATGAGGAAGATCGGAGGACCCAATGCGCGCAGTGAAGGACCATCTGGCCGCTCCCTTTGGGAAAAGTGGGGAAAGGTGAATGAGGATTATGCCGCGTGCAGTGAGGGCTGAGTGACAGCTCTCTCTGGTGTTTTCGTGTATCTCGTGTCTATGTCATTGGTCGCCGGTTCTTGTTCTTGACAGGAATATACTGAAACTTGCATATTGAGAACATGAGTGCAAAGGCGATCCTGTGGCTGGGGTCATCGCGGCGGGATCTTCAGGCCTTCCCGTCAGATGCCAGGCGCCTGGCTGGTTTTCAGCTTCGTCAGGTCCAGAAGGGGCTGGAGCCGATGGATTGGAAATCGATGCCGACGATCGGTGTCGGCGTCTGTGAGATGAGAATCCATACGGCCGTCGAACATCGTGTCTGTTATGTGGTCAAGTTTGCAGAAGCGATCTACGTGCTGCATGCCTTTGAAAAGCGGACGAGGAAAACAGCGCAACGTGATCTCGATCTTGCCAGGCAACGCTATCAGGCGCTCGTGGCGCAACGCTGAATACGAACAGGACCAATGAGGAGCTGCACATGAAGATGAAAGTCACACCGTCCAGTGGAAATGTCTTTCGTGACCTTGGGTTCGGCCGCGAAGAGGCCGAGCATTTGCTGGTCCGGTCGGATCTGATGATTCAGGTCCAGAAAATCATCGCGTCACGCGGTCTCAAACAGAAATCCGCAGCCAAGATACTGGGCGTGACCCAGCCTCGTGTGAGCGCGCTCCTTCGAGGGCGTATCGATTTGTTCAGTACGGATGCGTTAATCGATATCCTGGCCAGGCTTGGGGCGCAGGTGCGTCTCACCGTGAAAGTTCGCACTGCGGCTTAGACCTGAACGATCCCTCCGAACCGTTGACCAATTAACAAGCTCATCTACGAGTGATCCGCTCCCTACCGCACGCATAACTTTGCCTGCAGGCTCTGGACGTCATTCGGAGCAAGAAAAGGGGACAGGCTACTTAAATTCTAAGGTCTGCGTTTTCGAAGCCATCTCTTCTCGCCACTCATTGACAGCGCTTTGCCTGCTCGCCACAATCCTGCCTTACTCAGATTTCGCTCAGTCTGCTAATTCTAAACACTCGTGAGGGTTTGTCGTGATTCCACCTGATAGGCAGGGGTATGCGCTGAAGAGCGGCGAGGGACGGTCCATCGACTTTCGCGGGACGAAGATGACGGTGAAGGTGCCGGGCGTGCAGGTCGGGGAGTCGTACTCGCTGATTGAAATGGTCCATCCGCCGACGGTCGGGCCGGCGCTGCACATTCACCCGACCGGGGCGGAAGCATTTTATGTGCTGGAGGGCGGCTACACAATTCATTGCGGAGAAGAGACCTATCAGGCCGCGCCCGGCGACTTCGTCTACATTCCCAAAGGCGTGAGGCATCAATATCAGTCCGGTGCGAGCGGCGGGAGGGTGCTGGTGCTGTCGCCTGCGGGACTCGAACGCTACTTTACCGAAGTCGCAGACTTGCTCCGGGTCGGCACGATCACGTGGGAAGTCGAGCAGGCGATCGCGAAACAGTACGGCCAGGAATTTCTCGATAAGCTCAAGCACTGGGGCCAGTGATCTCAGCCATTGAGGACGGAACCACGCCATGGCGCAGCGCTATCCCGAACTTTCTGACACGCACATCCAATTCATTGCCAAGCAGAAGATCTTCTTTGTCGGCACGGCGACGGCGGAGAGCCGGGTGAATGTCTCGCCCAAGGGGATGGATTCCTTGCGCGTGCTCGGTACCCGGCGTGTGGCCTGGCTCAATGTCACCGGAAGCGGGAATGAAACATCGGCCCATGTGCAGCAGGATCCGCGCATGACGCTGATGTTCTGCGCCTTCGAAGGGCCGCCGGTGATTCTGCGGCTCTATGGAGCTGCGACCGTTGTCCATCAGGGTGACGCGGAATGGCGCGAGCTTTATTCTCTGTTCCCTCCGCTGCCCGGCGCGCGGCAGATCTTCGACGTGACGCTCGATCTCGTGCAATCCTCCTGTGGCATGGCCGTGCCCTATCTCTCCTATACCGGCGACCGCGAGTTGCTGAACGAGTGGGCCGCCAAGAAAGGCGAGGACGGGTTGCGGCAATATCGCGAGGAGAAGAACCAATTCAGCCTCGACGACATTCCGACGAACATTCTGAAGAAGAGCGGCAGCCTGTAATGGAACCGGTCACCTTGTTTGAGCGACTTGTCCGATAAAGCGAGACCCGGTCCTGATTGATGTTTCAATTCTGTCGGCTTTGCCTGTGCGTGACTTTGCGCTATACTCCTGATCGAAGGAGCTTCCCCCCATGGCCAAGATGGTGCCCACGCCTCCTCCCGGGTTTGACGACCTTCCGGTCGATGAGCAAATCGACTTCGTGCAATCGTTGTGGGATCGGATCGCTGCGACTTCTGAGCAGGTCCCGGTGCCTGAGTGGCATCACGACATCATTCGGGAGCGCTTGGCGGCGTATACGGCGAACCCCGGCGTCGGCCGATCGTGGGCCGATGTCCGTTCAGACATTGAGCGCAAATTGCGCGAACGTTGATCTGACGGATGGCCCGGCAGTTTCTTATCCAGCCTCAGTCTGAACTCGATATCCAAGCTGCCGCGGTGTGGTATGAAGACCAGCGGTCTGGTTTGGGAGGGAAGTTCCTCGACGAACTCGATCACGTGTTTCATCGCATTATCGAGAATCCCCGGCAATTCCCGCGTCTGGAAGAAATGGTGCACCGGGCGCTACTTCGGCACTTTCCTTATGGTGTGTATTTCTTGATCGGCGACGAACGTGTCGATGTTCTGGCCGTGCTGCATCTGCATAGACATCCAGAAATGTGGAAAAGCCGGAACTAGCCTAGGGCCCGGCAATCAGGGATGTGCCGCATGTCAGATCCTCTGCGATGGGCCTACGTGCGGGGAGAGGCGTAGGTGTAGACGATGACGCTCGAACTTAAGATTCCTCCGGTGGCGGTTGCCCTGATTACCGCCGCAGGTATGTGGCTTGCGGCGCGGGCCGTCCCGGGTATTGACGTTTCCTTTCCCGGGCGCGAGGTCGTTTCCGGTCTGGTGGCGGCGTCGGGCGGGATCATCGCGGTGGCGGGGGTGGTCGCGTTCGGCCGGGCCGGCACGACGGTCAATCCCATGAAGCCGGGATCTTCGTCGGCATTGGTTCAATCAGGCATCTATTCCGTCACCCGCAACCCGATGTATCTGGGGCTGCTCCTGGTGTTGCTCGCCTGGGCGATCTATTTGGCCCATGTGCTGACTCTCCTCTTTCTTCCAGGATTCGTGTGGTACATGAACCGGTTTCAGATCGAACCGGAAGAACGGGCGCTGACCGCATTGTTCGGATCTGAGTTTACCGCCTATGTCGCTCGGGTGCGGCGATGGTTGTGACCGGCTGACGGCGGGCAAGAAGCCAGGGCATCGTGGCAAAGAGCACCAGGCTCAGATAGTAGGCGGTACCTGACACCGGGTCGCGATTGACCAGGACGTCTATCGGTGACAGACCGCGCAGGGTGAGGCCGACGAGGAATTCCGCTGCCAGCATGCATCCGGTTGCGATCCATCCAACGGCCAGCTGTTCGCGTGGTTGGGCCTGTTGCAGATATCGCCTGGTGATCCACCGGGCGGCCAGGACGATGACGGCGAGCATGAGCGGCATTTCCAGCAACTCTGCCGTCCGCTCCCCGAACAGCGGGCGCACGAACAGGACACGGATCGTCCCCAGCACGAAGCCCGCCCCGAAGACGATGAGAAAGTAGGCCAGCGCCGGTTTGAAGATGTGCATCGCAGCGCCAGCGTAGCCGAGCGGAAAGCAGCTGTAAATGCCATGTGGCATGTACTGAAGCGCGGCCTGCTCGTCGGGCCCGGTCAGTTCTGCGCGGCGTCGGAGTCCGGGGGTTCCCAGATATCCAGATGTTTGCCTTCCACCTGGAAGACCTGTTGCGCCCCGAAGATATGCTCCACTTCATCGGGCGAGGACATTTGCACCACCCCGATGAAATAGCCGCGCGGATCCCGCAGGACTTTCACCGACTCGACCTTCCCGAAGGGGACGAAGATCTGGCGGAGCTGTCCCTGGGTATACGAGGGCGGGAACCCGCTGATGTAGATTTTTGACGCCATGCCTACACCTCCTTGTGAAGAGGTCGGCATTGTCTTGGTGAGCAAGGAGCTGAACTGTAAGCCCAAGAGGAAGCCTGACACAGGGCTTTTGCCAGCTCTTGCGCAAGGCAATGTCTGCCTTCGGTGTGAGTACGTAATTTTATTCTACCAGCTGGATTGCCGATGCGCCACTAGGTGAATGCCTGGGTCCAGGCTTCCGAAGCGGCCGGTCAGGCTACCTGCATAACCCTACAGAATGTGGGTCGCTCATTCGGATTATTCTTTGTAGCCGAACGCATGGTGGGCGGAGAACAGGGATTTGCTCATGTTCGGATCGCTTGACCCGCGATCGGCTCCGATTCTCAGTTGCGCGTGTATTTTCGAGAACGTATGATATGAGCATCTGCTCAACATTCTTTTGGAGGGAGGGTTGGTGATGGCACTTTTTCTCGCACTCTATCTGGTCTTTGTTTCGGTCATTCCTGCCGCAGCGCTAGAAGGTTCCGCGTCGACAGCATCGGCTGCGATCAAGGCGGATGTGATGTATTGGGAAGGCAATGAGCTCATCGTGAAAGAATTCTCCGGTCACGAGATGCGCCTGGTGGTGACTCCTGACACCAAAATTGAGGGTGTGGTGGCCGGCCGGCTCAAAACCGGCGACAAGATCGTGGCGCAGGTGGGTGAGGATCGGCGCGCGCTCTCAATCATC
>CAZXNN010000262.1:0-5062 GCA_964641915.1 uncultured Nitrospira sp.
GGTGATCGAAACGAACGGAACTTCGTCAACTTCTTCGTTGTCGAGGATGATCTGTGCTCGTGACCCCGCCGAGGTGATCTTCCGCAGTTCCGTTATCCCGTCGCCGTCCGCGTCAATCTTGATGTAGCTCTCGATAAGCCAGACCTGCTGTGCGGGGCCGTCCGTGCGAAGCGGGGAGAACGGAAATTCTTCTTCGGGAATGAATCGCTGGACACGCTCGGTATTGTATTCCTGTTCGTCTTCAACCGGAATCTTGTCAACCTCGTCGGGGTCAAAGCCCATCTCCTTCAACTCCGAACGACTTTTCATCGTCCGATGGGCGAAGAAGGATGCGCTTTCAATATCAACGGCACGGCGCGTAATCAGGATTTCCTCGGGGGGCGCACAGAGAATCTTGACCTTCCCGACCTTGCGCCTGCGCTTCAAAACGCAATCGTAGAGGACGGCGGTAGAGGGAGTGGATTGAGCGTTAAGCCCGACGCTCTGACCCATCATGGGCACCGCCGCCCCAATGCCGCCCATGCTGGCATCCGGGTAAGACTTTTCCTCGACGACTTCGATTTCCTCATCCTCCTCCGTGGGAGTCTTGATGAGTTCGTATTCCTGTTCGGTCAGTCCCGAGTAATGCTCGGTCTTGATCTCGTCCCGCTTCTCCCAAAACACTTTGACAAACCCGTTCTTGGACATGAGCGCATCCTTGAACCAGTTGTACGCGATCTGAAAGCCGGGGTTGTCACGCTGGAAGATGAAGTTGACGTATTCCGTGGCCTGCTTTGCAGATTGTTCGTCCTCCGGCCCCTGAGGGTCGAAGCGCACAACGTCATCGCCCGCCATGAAGATGCGGAGCAACGCGGGCAATGACCACTCGATGGTCTCCATCACGTCGCGCGACACGACTTGAGACCTACCGGCCATTTCGTTGCCGAACGGCTGGCCTTCATAGTATTTGAGAGCGTCACGGCGAGAGATCGTCAGCTTGGTCCCGTCTAGACCAAGGCTGTTATCAATCTCGCGTATGATGATCGCTTTGATTTCGTCGTCAGATAGCTTTTTCTTTGCCATGTAATGTCCTAACGCGCCGGAATGTAAACCTCCAACGCCAAATCACATATGAATGCGGTTCGTAACCATATCGTTCGCTAAAAATAGAGTTTGCGACGTGCTTGATGTTAACCTGCCAGCGCCCCAAGCGCAGCACAAAGAAGCTGCCGAATGTCCCCGGACGCAAATAAAGCAAGATCATCGCCATACCGTCCCCGTGCAATCTGGATCATAGACCGGAAACTCGGGAAGCGGCTGCCAGCAATACGGCACAACACCAACCGGGCTGTTCGGCGCAAACGCCGCCTCAATCCATCCGTGATCCAGAGTATACCATCCCACTAAAATGACCGGCGCAGTTGCTTGCTTAGAGCGAGCAAACAACAGAACCGGCATTCCATTCACCGGAGCCGAGGCCAGAGAACGCCATTTGCTCGGCGCTGGGGTCGTGTCAACAATGCCGAGATCGGCGGCAGTCATCTTATCCGGTGGCGGATGATACCAATCCGGATTCGGATCGCCCAATTTCGACACAAGCCAGGCCTCCTCTGACGACCCACACCCGGAGCCAGAGTAAAACCTCAAGTAATGCCTGTGGGTCATGCTCATACTAAGCCAACCCATACGAGGGGTATTTGATCGGCTTTGACGCTGGTCGTTCGTCAATCTCTACAGCACCGTACCGGAACGCATCCGCCGCATGGCTGGTCCAGTCGTGCAATGGACGGTTCTTGAACGCCTTTAGCTTTTCGTCGAACTCTTTCCGGTACTGCCGGAGGGCTTCGATGCCGCGTTTGCACTTTTCGCCGTCAAACCACGTCCGGCCAAGTAGTAGCCGGGCTGCATTGATGCCATCTTCAATGCCCAGTCGGCGGGCGACTCTAACTTTAATACCGAGGCCAGCGAGCGTTTCCACTCGGCTCTTTCCCGTGCCAAGCTCCTTAACTTCCGCGTCGTGCGGGAGGATGTGGTCTCCGTAGACGTAGGGCTTGCCTTGGAGGACTTTCGCATAGTGGTCTAACCCGACGCCGGAGTTTTCGTAGTAGTCAATGCACCGGACTTCTCTGTTGACGGCTTGGACGAACCAGATGGCTGTACTGTCATCAATGCCAAGGTCCCACCACGTTTGGACAGGTACTGCTGGATCATATGGAATGGCACGGATGCGCTTGTCGGCCTCGGCTGCGGTAAGCTCTCGTCCGTAATAGGCACCCACGACAGCGGCTTGGAACGAGCATTCGTATTCCTGCTCGTATTGGTCTGCCGACATTTGCTTTTTGGCATCGGCTAACTCGCTTTCGGGGATGATCTTCGTTTCAGAGGCCTTGTGGATCGCTTTGTACCACTCTGCGTCTGCCTTTTCCCACATTTCGCAGAAGTGGTTTCGTCCGTTGGGGGTTCCAATAAAGTCTGCCCATCCTCCGCGATCTGATAGTGCCGGACGAATAACCTCAGGCCAAGCTCTCGGCTCCATCTGCCCATACTCGTCCAGAACGACGCCATCAAGGTAGACTCCTCTAATCCGGTCATAATTTTCTGCGCCGTATAGTCGAACTCGACCACCATTCGGTAACGTAACATGAAGCTCGGCCTCGTTTGATTTAACCCCCGGAATTGGCGCGCAGTAGTGCTTGAGATACAGCCACGCCACGTCCTTTGCCTGGGCATAGGTCGGCGCGATGTAGGCCATGTGCGGCTCTCTGTGAGGGCATATGAGGGCGGCGCGGATCAGTTCATTGATGCGGGCAACCGTCTTCCCAGCACGACGATGGGCTACCGTGATCGACCAACGCTGCTTCCGCTCGTGGAAGGGCTGGAATATCCCACGGGGAGAGTAGGGGATGACGACGTGAACGGAGCCGTCAGGCATCTGGCTTGGCCCATTCAATCGTCATCTTGACGGGGCCGCCACCGTCACCCGTAACTTGCACGTTAGCAAGATCGGCCAAGCACTTGCCGAGCAATATCTTTATGGCGTTCACCTCGGCTGTATCGAGCTTGACGCCATTCTTGCCCAAACCAAAGTTTTGCAAGCGGTTTATAAGCTGACTTGCCTTGATTTTGGCCCGAACTTCTTCGGCGTGATAGCCTTTAAGACGCGCGGCCACTGTCAGCCTCTTTTTGAGCCTTCAACACGAAATACAGCGTGCTATCGCCAGTCTTCAGGTAGGTGGTCTCGAAGTCTGCCTTGTACATGGATCGGTAGTCGCTCATCGGGGTTTTGCCGACCCTCTCTTGGTATTCCCGCTGGCTGAGAAATAGGAACGTCTGCGGGATGAATACCCTTGTGTGGCCGGGATCGCCCCAAGCCCACTCCCTGTCATGTCGAGGGACTGTGCCGCAAAGGAATCCACCGGGTTTGAGTATCCGGTGAAACTCTGTGAACTGGGCGAAGAAATAAACTGCGTCCCCCTGCCTGCCACAGTGCTCCAATACTTCGTATGCGTGAATCTCATCAAATGTGTTTTCAGCGAAGGGATAGGGTAGCGCGTTCAGGTCGTGAACGATGTCCGGGTTGTGAGTTGGGTCGATGTCGAGTGTTACAAGGTGCGTCCATTCCCGGGTGCCGTTGTGAAGTATCTTCTCCCGGCGCTGGCCGCACCCAATCAACAATTCCATGAACGCGCTTCCAAATACACGCCAAACCGTGTACTAAGTTTCGGCGCTTGTCAAGGTGTTGTTAATATGCCGGATTCGTATTCTCCCCAAAGGGACGTTTGGGAGCAGATATTCGGTTCCCGATAATGGGGGAAATACCCTAACGAAGACCTCATCCGCATGATCTCCCAGGTTCCCCGACCGAGGGGTTTGGCGATTGAGTTGGGATGTGGAAGTGGGGCCAATCTCGGAATGCTCTATCAGGAGGGCTTCCGGGTGATCGGGATAGACTTCTCTGAAACTGCAATATCCATCGCCAAGGCCCGGCATCCATATGCCCTTAGGATAGCCCGGGACACGCGATTCTATGACTTTGGCTACCCTGATAATCTAAAGCCCCCGGAGACGCCGCTTCACGAGCGCCCGCAAGTGATTTGCGACGTTGGGCACCTTACCCACCATACCGATGCCGACGCTATCGAGATTGTCAAACGTGCTTATACCGCATTGCAACATGGTGGCTATTTCTTCGCCACTGAAATGTTAGCCGCCGGGACGTTCGGGCTATGTGGACCCCAAACCTCCTGCGAGGGCACCCCGGTCGAGGATCGGGGCTTCGTCAACTTCCGTACTTTAGAGGCCGTCGAGGAACTGTTCGCACCGTTTGAACACGTCGAAATCGAGCGGGTGAGTCGAACCTATCAGCATCGGTCGAAGTATTACATGCGCTGGAACGTGTTCGCGCGCAAAGGGTAGCCAATCTCTGTAACAATTCGGCATGTTAGACTTGCCGTACCCACCAACTAGGCGGGCGAGGCGAGGGTAAGAGTGGTCGTCCCCGGGTTCTCCGAAACTTCAATTATCACCGCCTCGACTATCTCATCCCCGATTCGCCGCGCGTTTATTTTCGCGTACAAAGGTTTCTTGCCCCACTCGTGTTCCTGAATGACGGCGCGCTGGTCCGGCGAAATCATCGTGTCTTGCACACTTGCTTGAAACGTCGAGCCGTCTGCCATGCTCTCTAATGTGACTCGGAATCCATCAGGCACGGTCGTATCCACCTTAAGAATCTTATACTGCCCATCGAGCCGAACCTCCTGCGTTTGACGGCGCGCCGCGCGCGCAATCTTCGCGGCGACTTCTCCATCAATATGAACGTTGCCGATCTTGGCGGACGGGAAACGAGAGACGCCCTTAAGAATGGAGGAGCGACTTTCGTTTGCCTCGTCTTGAACCACGACAAGTTTAGGCTGTGCTGCCATGGCCTTTGCCATGATCTTGGCGCGGTCCAAATCGGCCTGCGTGGCGAACTGCTGATGCTCAAGTAGGTCTTTTATTGTTTTGGCGTGGGTCTCATCCCGCTTGGTTTCAGTTTGCTTTTGCAGCCACGATTTCCACGACGAATATCCGAAATAAAGAAGCG
>CAZXNN010000263.1:0-5043 GCA_964641915.1 uncultured Nitrospira sp.
GCCGCATGAGGAGCCGGCCGTAGGTCAGGCCGTTAAGCGCCTCGTTCGGTTCGCGGAAGAGATGCGAGACGGTGGTTTCGATCAGGTCGAAGTGGCCGTCGTCTTCGCCGCTTTCAGTCAATTCATGGTGGTGAAAATCTTCCAGATGTTCTTCGCCCTCGAACCCGTCCTGCCCTGACCAGCCTTCGCGGATCTGTTGCAGGAGAATATCCCACTTGGCCTGGTGTCTATGACCGCCCGGCGGTTCCGTGCCGAAGTAGCAGAGGGAGTAGTTCGGGGTGGCCCAGCGTTCCAGATGCCATTGGCCTGGCTGGCCGTCTGGTCCGCAGATTCTGGTGCCGTATTTTTCGAGTAATGCGCCGACGGTGATGTGACCGTTCATCGATTTCAGCATTTCGATGCCGGTCAGGTTGAGCCGGATCAGGGGGAAATTGTCATCGAGCGGCGCGAGCCAGTATTCGTCTTCGCGATGTTGATAGGCGACGAGGTCGGGAATGTGCCAGGCGAGGAGATTCAGCGTCTCGCCGGTCAGCTGGAGCGGTTCTTGGACTGCGGCAACGGGCTTCATGGCCTGTGTTCCTACCCCGTGGGAAGGCGCAGACTACCTGAGCGGACAGTGAACTCGCAAGAGTCCCGCGTGACGCGTCGTTGGCGAAGCGCCTTTTGAAAGAAGCTCCGTTTGCGAGAGACGATTGATGAATTACGAATGACGAGTTTAGAGCTGGGAGGGCATGGTGGAGGCCTCAGTCACAGTCAGCACTCCGCGCATGATGGGGTGAATGCGGCAGTGATAGGGATAGCGGCCGGGGGGGAGGCCTGGAACACTGAATTGCTCTCCGGGGGGGATGACCCCTGAATCGAAGAGGCAGGGGGTGCCGTCTTCAACGCAGCCGTTATGCGTGACCGTATGATCCGTCGGCGTCGGGTTGTTCCAGAGGATCGGGCTCCCGCTGGTGGCGATGGCTTTTGACGGTGCAAAGTAGGGAGAGCCGTCTTCGATCATGATCTGCGTGGCGATGGGCATCGCCGTGATCGGCAAGGCCAAGCTGGTGATGAAGAGGCTGGTAAGAGCAATGGTCAGAAAGCGCGTCATGGGCTGAGCGGTCCTCTTTGGTCTGCTGTACACGATTAGAGCCGAAATCATGGCCAACGATTCATCCAACAGGAATGGGCTTCGAGTTCAGTTTACCATGAGGCCATCCCTCCGGGGCTAGTCCTGGGACCATTCGGGGTTGAGGATCCAGCCGGGTGATGGGGTGGTCTTGTCCTGTTGCGTGCTCGAGGGAGTGGGGGGACCCCTAGCCAAAACTGCGCAGGTTTCAGTCGATCATTCTCCCGGTTGCAAGAGGCTATGGGTTCATGCTAGATGGAGACCGCAATGCGTTCCGCCATGCGTTGTGCACTTGATCAGGAGGAAATCTGATGGCGAAGTCTAAGAAGAAGGTCGTAGCGAAGAAGGCCGTCAAGAAGTCGGCAGGCAAGAAGAAGGTCGCCAAACCAGCCAGAAAAGCGGTTGCCAAGAAGCCGGTGAAGAAAGCCGTCGCGAGAAAGCCGGCGAAGAAATCGGCCAAGCAAGCGGTTGCGAAGAAGCCTGCTAGGAAGGCCGTTGCCAAGAAGGCTGCGAAGCCGGCAGCAAAGAAGAAGGCGCCTGCCAAGTCGGCGCCCAAGAAAGCCGTCGCCGCGAAGAAGTCTGCAACTCCCTCAGCCCCTAAGTCCGTGGCTGCGGTGAAGTCCGTGGTGCCTCCGGTTGAGGAAGCCCCGAGGCCTTCAGTGGTGGCCAGGCCGGCTCCCGTATCGATGCCGAAAGAGATCGATGTAGAGGAAGAGCTGGTCGACGAGGAGTTAGAGGTCGAGACCGAAGCGGAAGGCGACATCGAAGAAGAGCTGCAAGGAGATCTGGCGCTCACGGATGACGACGAAGCCGCTGACTTCCTCGAGAAGTCCGAGGATCTGTTGGACGACACCGACGATTATCGTAATAACTGACGGACTGTTCCTGTTGCATGTGCCGATCCTCCCGGAGATCGAGAAGGATCGGCACAGGTGAGCGTGGCGGCCGTCTTAGTCCTTCCTGGTTTCTGATCCCGAACATCCATGAGTCATTTTTTATTTGTGGCCGGTACCCTCCGCGAGCGCAGCTCACCTGAAAGCGCCTCGCTCCAATTGACCCACGGATTGTGGGGCTGTTGCTCGGCGTTGATCCGCGACAATCTGACCACGTTCCTGACCCCCGATTCCCATGCGCTCGTCTATGTGCTGAAGGCGGGGATCTGTGCCGATGTGAAGATCGTCTCCGCCGTTCTTCCACTGCAACAGATGGATGAATTTCTGCGTGAGGATTTTAAGACGGAAGCGCGCTTCGGATTTGTCCGTGTCGAGCCGACGAAACAATGGACCTCGACACCGCAGGAGAGCCACAGTCTGTTGCAGTCGGTGCTCCAGATTCCGGATCAGGCGGAGCTTACCCGGCGGTTGAGTCTGGGGATGCATCGTTTGACCGACGAAGAGTACCGAGTGATTTTAGCAGGACTTCACTGACCAAACCCTTCAAATCCTGCCTTGCCTTGCCTTGCCCTTGGGCATCTCGTATAACGGCGACCATGATCTCTATTGAAAAACTCCGTTGGATCGGGCTGGTATGTTTATCTCTGCTGCTGTGCGGGATTTGCCGGACCGGCGCCGTTGAAGCGGCCTGCACAGTCGAATCCTCTCCCGGTGGGAAGCCCGGCCCGCTCATGAAACATCTGAGCCCGGATTGTACGAACGCTGAGCGCGACGCGCAGGCTGTCCCTGCAGCGACGGTGATGCAGGCGCTCACACAGGGACAGGCGGTGGATTTGGTCGGTGTGGTGCTGCGAGGCGATTTGATATTCGATGACCTTCCGGTTCGGAAATCGCAAATCCCCAAAGGTCTCACACCCGAGCAGCAGGCGGCGCTCAGCGCCCTGAACGACGAAGAGCAGCGGGTCGTTGCGGGGAATTTGATCATTCGTGATTCAGTCGTTGACGGAGCTCTCCGGCATCGATCGGCGAAGGGGACGCTGGAGTTCGAAGGAACGGTCGATTTTCACGGCACCAGATTTAAAGACGGCGTCGATCTGTCGCGGTCGGTCTTTCAGAAGAGCCTGGTGATCGATGGTGCACAGTTTGAACGGGAGGCATATTTCGTTCAAGGACACTTTGCCCAGGGGCTCAGCTGCGCCGAGACCAAATTCGGTCCCCATACCAGGTTCCATCGTTCTGCTTTTCGGGGGCCGGTGGATTGCCAGGGAAGTCTCTTCGACGGGATGGCAGAGTTTCTTGAAGTGGTCTGTGAAGCCCCGGTGAATTTTGAGCGGGCGCGATTCGGGTTGGGGACGGGATTTTCCGGCGCGCACTTCAAGAAGCTGGCGAATTTCTCCGATGCCATTTTCAGCCGGGAGGCGTTCTTTGCCTTTGTGGTTTTTTCCGGTGAAGCGCGGTTTGCCGGTGCCCAATTTCTCCAAGCCGCGGATTTCTCCAATGCCGATTTTAAGCGGGGCGACGATCTGGCCAAGGTCCGCTTCGATCAGAAGCCACTGATCAACGGGACGAAGGGGATTGCGCAGGAAGGGGCAGGGAAGGGGGGGCAATCCGACTTCCAGCAATATGCCATTACGCTGGGTATTTTGCTGGTGACAGCCTTCCTCGTCGCCTACGCTGTCAAATTGAAATAATCCCATGAAGTCTCGGACCCCCAACATATAGTTTCAGGCTTGCCCCGCCCCCCTATAACTTGCTATAACGCCCCAGTGGATCAGCCCAACCAACAGACCAGCGGGTTTGAACAAACCGAGCTGCCGTATCAGGTCCGTATCGAG
The DNA here is from genome assembly GCA_964641915.1 of uncultured Nitrospira sp. Lineage (GTDB taxonomy): Bacteria > Nitrospirota > Nitrospiria > Nitrospirales > Nitrospiraceae > Nitrospira_D. The sequence goes on from CAZXNN010000263.1 coordinate 3,840, forward strand.
AATTTCGAAGGGCCGCTGGATCTCCTTCTGCATCTCATCAAGAAGAGCGAAATCAATATTTACGATATTCCGATTAACCTGATCGCCCAGCAATATCTCGAATATGTCGAGGCGATGAAGGATTTGAATCTGAATGTGGCGGGGGAGTTTCTGGTCATGGCCGCCACCCTGCTGCAGATCAAGTCCAAGATGCTGCTCCCGGCGGACGAGGCGGCGGAGGACGAAGAAGATGGGCCGGACCCGCGCGAAGAACTGGTCAGGCGGCTGCTGGAGTACAAGACCTACAAGGAAGCGGCCCGGCAGCTCGACGGCCAGGAGAAAATGTGGCGGGAGATTTTCAGCCGCGAACCGGAGCCGCTCGTCGTTGAAGTCGAGTCCGATGAGATGTCGATGGAGAACGTGTCGCTCTTCGATCTGGTCGATGCGCTGAAGGCGATCGTCGAGCGGAATCCGGGAAAGACGCTGATCGAAATCGTGCCGGACAATCTGACGGTGCGAGAACGGATGAACGTGATTTTGGAAACACTCGAAGGCAAGGACTCGGTCTCGTTTGCCGCGCTCTTTGACGGCTCCTGCCACCGCCTGGTGATTATTGTCACATTCCTGGCTTTGCTGGAACTGATCCGGTTGCGGGTCGCACACGTGTTTCAAAGCGAGACCTTCGGGCCAATTCTAGTTTCACGAACGTTCTCGCTGGTGCCGGACCCGGCTGAGCTCGATGACGTAGCAGGATATTGAACAAGCCGCCAGCGGCGTTCAGAGGCTCAACGTACCGCATCGTACGCCTCGCCTCTTCGCTGGCTGTGGCCTTGCTGGACGGCCTGTTTGAATATCCTGTGAATTAGACGCCGAATGGAGGGGGACATGACTCCGATCACCGACGAATTGAATCTGACCTCGGTTGAGGTCATGAGTGAGGCTGCTGAATCGGTGGGATCCATCGACGCTACGGCATGCGACCTATCGGACGGCGAAGTGGTTTCTGAGGGATCTGAGGGACGCGAGGCCTCGGCTGCACCGGACGTTTCGGCTGAAGCCGAATCGACCGAGCCCCCCTCCGCAGAGGCTGCCACAGAGGCCGCGCCGGCGAATGATGGCGCCGTGCTGGCCATTGCCGAGCGCGAACTGCGCGGCATTGTCGAGTCCCTGTTGTTCGTCTCCCCTGAGCCCTTGTCCGTGCAGCGTCTGGTGGCGATCATGGGCG
>CAZXNN010000264.1:0-5017 GCA_964641915.1 uncultured Nitrospira sp.
CATGGTATAGTGCGTTTCAGATGTCCCATGCGCGTACCATCACATTCTCACTGAAAGGTCTTCACCCATGAGCATCTCGGCTGGATCCGAGTCGTCAATCTTACCAACCGGCACCCCTGCAGTCGCGTCCCTGCCTGTTCAGGACATGGTAGGACCCGGCAAGGCATGGGGCCTCTGCACCGCTGTCGATCTTCAGGATTGCAATCCCGACCTCATCCGTGATGCTGACCACATCAAGCGCTATGTCGTGGAGCTCTGTGAGCTCATCGGGATGAAGCGTTTTGGCGAGTGCCAGGTCGTAAATTTCGGCGAAGGTCGTGTGGCCGGCTACTCCATGGTGCAGCTGATCTCGACGTCGTTGATCGGCGGCCATTTTGCCAACGACACGAACAACGCCTATCTCGATATTTTCAGCTGCAAGGGGTATGACCCTGCCGTCGTCGAATCCTTCTCGAAGGAATTCTTCGGCGCGCGCCGGAGCATGGCGACGGTCACGCTTCGTTACTAGATAGTTGTTGAATGGCCTGCGCGTGGGGGCCACAGATCTGTGGCCCCCATTGCCGTCACCTACACAATCCCTTCGATCCATTCATGAAGCCCACCACCATCGGCGAATTTTTCCAGTTGCTTCCGGCTTCACTCGATCGGGATGCAGCCGAAGATGTGACCGTCGTGTATCAATTTGATCTGAGCGGCACTCAGGGCGGGCAGTATTCGGTCCAGGTGAAGGATGGGGTCTGCACCGTACAGGCGGGAGCGCATGCGGATCCGCAGGTAACCATCTCCATGGCAGGCGATGACTGTCTGAAGTTGCTCAACGGCAAGCTCAATGTTCCGGCCAGCGTGATGACCGGCCGCCTTCGCGTGAGCGGAGATATGGGCCTGGCCATGCAGCTCAAAGCGCTGTTTCCTACTCTCGGGGCCTGATTCCCTTTCCCTTCATTCGCGCATCGTTGGCCTCGTCCAGACCGACTGGACCCGCAAGGTCTGCCCTTGACGGCTCTTGTCCCGCTCTGCGACGCTGTCGGTCGGTCCTGTTAATCAGAAAGATGCCCCGCTATGTCGATACAATGGTTTCCCGGTCACATGAATGCCGCCCGCAAAGAAGCGGCCAAGACGATGGAAGCGATCGATGTGATCGTCGAGGTGTTGGATGCGCGCGTCCCTCAGGCCAGCTGTAATCCTCTAATCGAAGAGTTGCGTCTGCCCCGCCAGCGTCCGTGCCTCAAGGTCCTGAACAAAGCCGATCTCGCCGACCCGGCTGTGACGAAGGCCTGGCTCGAACGGTATAACCAGCAGGAGGGCGTGACGGCCGTGGCCCTGTCGTGCAAGGGGGCGGGCGACGCGGCCAAGATCCCTCGGCTGTGCCAGCAGATCGCGCCCCATCGCAACAGTATCGTCAAGCCGTTGCGTATGCTGATCATGGGTGTCCCCAATGTCGGCAAGTCGACCCTGATGAATGCGCTCCTCAAGCGGCGCATCGCCCGTGTGGGAGACGAACCGGCGGTGACCAAAGTGCAACAGCGGCACAAGCTGAACGACAAGATGGCCATCATCGACTCGCCCGGACTGCTCTGGGGAACGATCAAAGATCCACAGGTAGGCTTGTTGCTCGCGACGATCAATGCCGTCGGCCACACGGTGGTGGATGACGAAACCGTCGCCGAGTTTCTTGCCGGGAAGTTGCTCGCGCGCTATCCCGCCAGGCTCACAGCCCGCTACGGGTTTGCGGTGGAGGGGATCACGAGTGCGGGGGTGATTGAAGCCATTGCCAGAAAACGCGGCTGTCTCCTGGCTGGAAGCGGCGTGGCGTTGGATCGGGACAAGGCGGCCAGGATTCTTCTCGCTGACTACCGCGACGGCACGCTGGGCCGTACCAGCTTGGAAGTTCCAGGCACGAAAGAAGAAGTGGTGTAACAGCAAGTTATGTCTCCGCTTCTGGCCCTCTGTTCGAAAAAGATAAGGGAGGCGAGGTGAAGTGAAGAAGAGAAACATTTTTTTAGTGGGGGTGGTTCTAATGGCAGTGGTGTATGACAGTTTGAAGACTCACCTGGAGGGAATGATATTTGGGGGGATCGTAGTAGGGTACGTGGTTTTGGTTCGGTTTATTGCAGACAGGTATGGCAAATAAGCCAAGCTAGTGTTCATTGAATTTTTCAATGTCAGAAGCGGACTTGCTTGAAGCTCTGATCAAATGATCTTGTCGAAATGGAAGTTATTCCAGTGCCGGAAGCGGGGTCGTCGGTCTTAAGGAAGTCGTGGACTGCTGCTCCTCCTTCTCGAATTTTCTCGGGAACCATTCTTCAAAGATCATATACATGGTCGGCACGAGGAAGAGGGTCAGCAGCGTCGAGACGCTGAGCCCTCCGACGACAGACCGCGCGAGCGGTGCGTTGGTTTCTTCGCCGGTGCCCCAGCCGATGGCCATCGGCAGTAGGCCGAAGACGGTCGCGAGCGAGGTCATCAGGATCGGGCGCAACCGCGTGCGCGAAGCGGTGATGACCGCATCCGCCAACGAGCGGCCGCTGCGGCGCAGGACGTTCGTATAATCGACGAGCAGCACGCCGTTCGACACGACGATCCCGAGCATCATGATGATGCCCATCATCGACGTGGTTGAGAGCGTGGTGTTGGTCAGGAACAGAATCAGAACCACGCCGGGAAAGCCCATCGGCACCGAAAACATGATGATGAAGGGGTCGATCAACGATTTGAACTGCGCGGCCATCACCATATAGACCAGGGCCAGCGCGAGGATGGTGGCGAACTGCAGGCCCTGGAAGGTTTCCCGCTGCTGCTGAATCTGCCCGGCCAGCTTGATGGTGAATCCGGTCGGCAGTTGGAGGGCGGCAAAAGCCGTTTCCAGGTCATCGGCGATGGCACCCAACGGGCGCGTGGTGGGGTTGGCGGTTATGTGGACGACGCGTTGGAAATATTTCCGGTCGATCTTCACCGGTCCGGCATTCAGTTTCAGCGAGGCCACATTCTTGAGCAGCACCGGCTCTCCCGCTTTCGTCGTGAGCAGAATGTTTTCCAGATCGGTTAGGTCTTTGCGGTGCTCTTCGGCCAGCCAGGCGCTGATGTAGTACTCATTCCCGTTCTGCGGATCGGTGTAGATGATCGGGTCGGTCTGCCCGTTTCCGTTGAGGGAGAATAGGACGGCGTTGGCCACGTCGGTCTCGCTGATGCCCAGCAGCGCGGCTTTCTCCCGGTCCACCACCACGTTGATCTCCGGGTAGTTCTCTTCCCGGCTCACTTCGATGTCGGCGATTCCCGGTATCTTGTGCATGGCGTCTTCGACCTGGCGGATCACGGTGCGCGCTTTTTCAAAGTCGTACCCGTAAATCTCGACGTCGATCGATTTCTGCGAGCCGAAGCTGGTCACCCGTTTCACGAGTCCGCCCGGATCGAAGAACATGGCCACGCCGGGGAAGAGCTTGATGACTTTGGGCCGCACGTCGTTCATGACTTGCACCTGGTTGCGCTTCCGTTTATCCGGCGGGGTGAGATAGACGGAGATGACGGAGGTATGCGGCCCGGTGTTGGGATTGAAGAGGGAGGAACGGCCCTGGGCGAGGACGCCGGTGCTGGAGACCATCGTTTCCAGTTCATCGGGCGGAATGTTTTCTCTGAGCACCCGTTCGACTTCGGCGACCTGCTGCTCAGTTTTCTCCACGCGCTGGCCGACCGGAGCGCGCAGCACGATGCGGAATTGGCTTTCGTCCGAGACCGGCAGGAACTCCGTGCCGATCATCGGGAGCAGCATGAGGGAGCCGATGAAGATGAGCACGATGGTCGTGATGAACAGGCGGCGGTGCGCGAGCACCCAGCGCAACGAATCTTCATAACTGCGATCCAGGGATTCGTAACGGTCCCGGCTCCAGTCCATGAGGCGCACGAACCAGGCCGGCATCGACCGGTGCGCCTCCTGTTCGGGCTTCAGAAACTTGTAGCAGAGCGCCGGAGTGACCGTGCGTGAGATGAAAAAGGACGTGAAGAGGGCGATGGCGATGGTGACGGTGAGCGGAATGAGCAGCAAGCGCGCGATGCCGACGACGAAGAACATGGGTAGAAAGACGACCACGGTGGTGACGGTCGAGGCGAAGATCGGCATGGCGACTTCGCGGGCGGCCTCCAGGATGGCGTCCCACCGGCGGGGCGTCGTATTGAGATGCCGCTGAATGTTTTCCAGCTCGACAATCGAGTCGTCGACGAGCCGGCCGATGCCCAGGGCGAGCCCTCCCAGCGTAAAGACGTTCAAGGTCTGACCGGTGAAGTAGAGCACGATGAAGGTCACCAGGATCGACAGCGGAATCGAAACGGAAATGATCAGGGTGCTGGTCAGATTGCGCAGAAAAATCAGAATGACGGCGGCCGCAAGTAGCGAGCCGTGCAGGGCCTGCTCGATCAGGTTCTGAATGGATTGGCGAATGTAGACGGATTGATCGAAGGAGATGCCGAGTTTCACGCCGGGCGGAATGCCGATCATCTTGGGAAGGGCCGCGCGCAGGGCGTCTACGACTCCCACGGTATTGGCGATGGGTTGCTTGTTCACGCGGAGGTATACGGCCCTGGTGCCGTCGGTGCGGACGATGTTGGTCTGGATGTCGGAGGAATCGGTCACGGTTCCGACGTCGCGGACGCGGACCGGGTTGCCCTGCTGATTCACTTTGACGATGACGTCTTGAATCGGATCGACGGTCTTGAATTGATTGTTCGTGAAGACGTTGTAGTCGAGGTTGCCGGCTTTCAAGTCGCCCGACGGAAGGATCAAATTGGCCGCTTTGACGGACTTCACAACATCGAGAATCGAGAGTCCGCGCGCATTGAGCAAGGCCGGGTCCAGGTTAATGTTGATCTGGCGGATCTTGCCGCCTTCCACCGTGGCGGCGGCGACGTTGGCGATCTGTTCGATCTGCGGGGCGATCGTGTTGTAGGCCAGGTCATAGAGGGCCCGTTCGTCCAGATCGTCAATTTTTTCAAGGTCATATTTCCTCGCGTTCTAAATGTCCGGTAT
>CAZXNN010000265.1:0-4992 GCA_964641915.1 uncultured Nitrospira sp.
AGCACGACGAGCAGGAGACCCACGCCACTTTCAGCAAACAGGGCAAACGGTTCCGGAATATGAATCCCCGACACCAACACCACAGCACCGACCATCATCAATGTCAGGGTATGCCCCACTCCCCACCAAAGGCCGACCAGGCCGGAGGCCCGCATGGAGGGACGTTCAGCAAGTACCGTTGAAACCGCGGCTAAATGATCAGCGTCGAGGGCATGGCGTAGCCCGAGGAGAAATCCGACCGTGAGAAAGGTGAGAAGGTTGGATTCAAACATGAGGCCCCTTACCGGGGTGGGACACGAACATCGGTTGTACGGGCTGAAGATCACCCGCCACGAGCATGCATTTCCAGGTGAGGATCGCCTCGGAGTTGATCGATCCCTATCAGCTTGCCGTTGCGCAATCCGACCTCTTCCAAAGCCTTGCGCGATTCAGCGCCCCGATCGCGACGGCCTTGCCACCCTTCACCGATCAACTCACGCATCCGTTCAGGACTGGCGCCGGCTCGCATGGGCTGCCGAAGATCGGTTCCCTTCGCCGCATAGAGACACAAGTACCACATACCATCAGCGGTCACGCGGCTCCGGTCGCAGGTCGAACAGAACGGCTGCGTCGTCGACGCGATAATGCCGAAGGTGGTTCCGTCAGGCAACAAGAACCGCTGGGCCGGCGCAGTCCCACGCCCCGGCACGGGAACGATCGGACCATAGTGTTGTGTCAAGGTCTCAAGGATCGCCGCCTGTGACAGGACTTTCGCCATGTCCCAATCATTGGCCCCGCCGACATCCATATATTCGATGAATCGCAGTTCGGCCCGATAGTGTTTCGCAAACTCGATCAGCGCCACCAGTTCGTCATCGTTGAATCCGCGAATAGCGACCGTATCAAGCTTGAGGCCCGTGAACCCCGCTCGCCCGACCGATTCAATCCCCTCGATGACGCGTGCAAACTCATCCCGGCGCGTCAGTTGACGGAACCGTTCTGGACGCAGCGTATCCAAACTGACCGTCACACGATGCAGTCCGGCCTCATACAGCTCCTGTGCATTATCCGCGAGCAAAATACCGTTGGTCGTGAGCGCAATTTCAGAAATCCGCCGGTCTTGCAGCAGGAGACGAACAAGACGGGATAAATCCCGGCGCAACAAAGGCTCGCCGCCGGTCAGCCTGACCTTATCGACGCCGAGGTCGGCAAAATAGCCGGTCAGCGTCGCCATCTCCTCGAAGCTCAGAACGTCTTCGCGCGGCAACCAGACGTAGTCTTCCTCGGGCATGCAATACTGACAGCGCAGGTTGCAGCGATCCGTGACCGAGAGCCGCAGACTGCCCAACGGCCGGCCATGCGTATCCACCACTTTGGAAGGAGAAACACTATCAGGCAATTGCGACATGCGTGTTACTCATCGCCCGTTACGCACGACAGACTAGGGATGCTCTTCCACCCAGACCTCGCCTTCCGGCGTATGTTCGAGTTTCCAGATCGGCGTGATCTGCTTCAGCTCATCGATAGCCCACTTGCAGGCCTGGAACGCCTCCGCCCGATGCTCGGCGCCGGCGATGATCAACACGATATTCTCACCGATCGTGATCTCTCCGTACCGGTGGATGATCAACAGTTCCAGAATGTCAAAATCTTTCAGTGCCCGCTCGCGGATCTCGCGCAGCTTCTTCTCCGCCATCCCCGCGTAATGTTCGAAGGTAATGCTGTCGACATCCCGTCCCTTAGAACGATCCCGGGCAATCCCCAGAAACGTCGCAATCCCGCCGATCCGCTTCGACCGGCTCTTGACCCGCTCAAGCTCCTGATCGATGGAGAAATTCTCCCGCTGCACCCGAACTAATTGGGCATCATCAAGCTGGCCTTCCACAGGTGCTCCTCCAGCAAATGGCGGCAACAATGCGATTTCGTCGCCGTCTTTGATTTCCGTTTCCTCGTGGGCAATCTCCTGATTGACCGACACCAGGACCTTCTTCTTATGAATCAACTCCCCGATCTGCGGATAGCCGCCATCAAGAAGCTCAACTAAATCTTTCACTCGCCGCCCATTCGTCAATGCCAGAGAGAGGGAACCTTGATTCCCGGCCAGCATCTTCGTCATGCCGAATAGCTTAATCGTGACCATGATTTTCAGCCAGGCCTCGTGTAGGTGCCGGACTTCCCCCCTGATTTGGAGAGCAGACAGACGTCACTGAAGCTCATTCCGCGCTCGATCGCCTTGCACCTGGCATAGATAGTGAGCGCCGCCACGGAAGCCGCCGTCATCGCTTCCATCTCCACACCGGTCTGCCCCGTGGTCTTGACCGTCGCAAAGATATGGATGGCGCAGAGGCCGTCCCGGTTCGGCTGAGATTCTTCTTTGAAGGAGATATCGACGCTGGTAATCAGAAGAGGATGGCACATTGGAATGAGGTCGGGAGTCTTCTTCGCCCCCATGACCCCGGCGACTTGGGCCACGGCAAGAACATCGCCCTTGGCGATCTTCCCGCGCTGGATCTTCTCCAGCGTGGCAGGTAGCATCATGACCGTCGCCTGCGCAGTCCCGACCCGTTCGGTCGAGTCTTTCGCGCTGACATCGACCATCCGCGCCCGGCCCGACTCGTTAAAGTGTGTGAACTCAGCCATTTCTCTCGATGAATCAGCTGGTTATACAATGCGCCGATCGGTGATTATAGAGAGCGGTCGAAAACAGAGTCAATAGAAGAGAATCCGAGAGAACGCCTGGGAATCCCCCCTGCCCTGGGATACGTGCACACCAAGCATGTCCTCCTTTGCCAATCAAGAGATTGGGAGTATCGTCCCGCCCTGAGCTGATCCATCCACCTGAAGTCGGCGACGATATCCGCACAATTCAAGAGCTATTGGGACACACCGACGTGCGAAGAACGACGATGATCTACGCGCATGCGTTGAACTGGGATGGAAAAGGCGTACGGAGCCCGGCGGATACGCTGATCCAAGGGTTGAGTCCTTCGCAGCTATAACGGAACTATGCCGGACTGTATAGCACGCCAACGCGTCGCTGTGGATCGCGTTGACAAGTACGCGCACCTGCGTAAGAATCCCGCGCCAGCTCGCAAGCTTTTAGTGTGAGCAATGCTGGTCAGTATTCTGAATAGTTAGCCCGAGGTCACAACGAGGAGACAGCTGCTTGCACTGGGTCGCACCAACCGAAAAAGACGCCGCCGACCAGTTCCGCGCCAACTCGGGACTCAAGGCGCAGGAATACTCCGGCCACATCCTCAGATTGATATTCCTGCGCTTCGCCGAGGCGCGCGTCATGTTAAGAGGCGACGACCATGCATAGTTCCTCTGACAACAATTACCCGCCCGCCGACGCCTCTTCCTCCGTCGTCCGCGAGGACACGATCGAATACGGCTTCATCGGCACGCTGCAGGGCCTGAAATATGACTACCGCTCGGACATCACCGACCGAGCCTCGTTGGAAAAGAACTTTCGCGAAAAGTTCGAGGCCCTGAACCGCGTCCGCCTAACAGACGCCGAGTTCGCCCGACTCCTCGACGAGATCGTCACCGCCGACGTCTTCACCGCCGCCAAGACCCTGCGAGAGATCAACGCGTTCACTCGCGACGACGGCACGCCGTTGAATTACTCCCTCGTCAACCTCAAGGACTGGTGCAAAAACCACTTCGAGGTCGTCAACCAGCTCCGCATCAACACGGACAACAGCCACCACCGCTACGACGTGCTCCTGCTCATCAACGGTGTGCCCTGCGTGCAGATTGAGCTGAAGACGCTCGGCATCAGCCCGCGCCGGGCCATGGAGCAGATCGTCGATTACAAGCACGATCCCGGCAACGGCTACACCAAGACGCTGCTCTGCTTCCTCCAGCTCTTCATCGTCAGCAACCGCGACCGCACCTACTACTTCGCCAACAACAATGCCCGCCACTTCGCCTTCAACGCCGATGAGCGCTTTCTGCCCGTCTATGAGTTCGCCGACGAGGCGAACAAGAAGATCACCCATCTCGACGACTTCGCGGCCCGCTTCCTCATGAAGTGCGCGCTCGGTAAGACCCTCAGCCGCTACATGGTGCTTATCCAGAGCGAGCAGAAGCTCATGATCATGCGGCCCTACCAGGTCTATGCCGTGCAGCAGATCGTGAAGTGCATTGAGGACGACGCGGGGAACGGCTACATCTGGCACACCACCGGCAGCGGCAAGACGCTCACCTCCTTCAAGGCCTCCACGCTGCTCAAGCTCAACGACCACATCCACAAGTGCCTCTTCGTCGTGGACCGCAAGGACCTCGACCGCCAGACGCGCGAGGAGTTCAACCGCTTTCAGGAAGGCTGCGTCGAGGAAAACACCAACACCGCCGCCCTCGTCCGCCGTCTGCGCTCCGAGGACTATGCGGACAAGGTCATCGTCACCACGATCCAGAAGCTCGGCCTCGCGCTGGATGAAGACAGCACGCGCAACAAGCAACGGAAGAAGAACGATCAGCCCACCTACAAGGAGCTATTGGAGCCGCTGCGGGACAAACGCATCGTCTTCATCTTCGACGAATGCCACCGCTCGCAGTTCGGCGAGAACCACAAGGCCATCAAAGCGTTCTTCCCCAAGGCCCAGCTCTTCGGCTTCACCGGCACGCCCATCTTTGAGCAGAACGCCAGCTTGCAGAAGATCGAGGACACGCAAGCGTCGATGAGGACCACGGAAGACCTCTTCCAGAAGCAGCTCCACGCCTATACCATCACCCACGCCATCGAGGACGGGAACGTCCTGCGCTTCCATGTGGACTACTTCAAACCCAAGGAAGAGGCGGGCAAGAAGCCGCCGAAGCCCGGCGAAGCCATCGCCAAACGCGCCGTCATTGAGGCCATCCTGAACAAGCACGACGCCGCCACCGCCGGACGCCGTTTCAATGCCATTCTGGCCACCGCGTCCATCAACGACGCCATCGAATACCACGGCCTGTTCAAGGCCATGCAGGCGGAAAAGCAGGCAGCCGATCCTGACTTCAAGCCGTTGA
>CAZXNN010000266.1:0-4969 GCA_964641915.1 uncultured Nitrospira sp.
CTGCGATTGCCGACGATGGGACGGGTGTTGAGCGGCCGCCAGTCGGACATGAGCGAGATGGGCAAGCTGGCCAGGCCGTTTGAACTCAGTGTGTGGGCTATGGGCGGCGTGCTCGGTACCAGCGCCATCGGGAAAGACGAGACGACGAAGCTGGTCGAAGAGGGGACACGTTATCGACTGATGTGTTTGGCCCGCGCCCCGGTGCGGCCTCGACGGACCGGCCCCTGCTCCGGCGGATGTGGTTCGATCGCCGGACCTTGTTGGTGGTGCAGGAGGAGCGTTTGAACGGCGCCGGAGAAATGGATGCCTCCATCCAGTACGAGGATTTTCGCTCGATCGGGGAAACGGCGATTTCGGCCAACGGCAGTCACGATGCCCGTCTGTTGCGTCCCTTCAAGATTTCTCTGGAAGACGGGCGGGGGCAGGGCAGCGTGCAGGTCACCTTCCATGAAATCATTTCCAATCAGGAATTGAAGAGCGAAGAACTCGGGCGCGTCTCACGCCGGCCGGTACCGCCGGAGCCGGCGTCATGAAAGTGCTGGCTGTCGAAACGGCGACTTCCTGGCAGAGCGTCGCACTGCTTGATGACGACAGGGTTCTGGCGCGGGAAGATCAGGAGGCCACCGGCGCGCACGGCACGCTCTTGCTGCCGACGATCACCCGGCTCTTGGCCAGCGCCGGACTCACGCTCAAGCAGTTGGATGGGCTGGTGTGCTCCATCGGGCCTGGTTCGTTTACCGGCCTGCGTGTGGGAACGGCGACGTTGCTGGGTTTACGGGCAGCCACCGATCTTCCGCTCGTCTTAGTCCCAACGTTGGAAGCCATGGCCTGGTCGCTCAGAGGCACGTCCGGACCGATCTGCCCCGTGCTTCCCAGCCGCAAAGATGAAATCTATTGGGCCGTGTTTCGTTGGGGCACCGATGGCCTTATTGAGCGTCTCGTTTCCGAGCATGTCGGTTCGCCGAAGGCCCTGGCACAGACACTCACTGGTGTGACCGTCATGTTCGGTGAAGGATGGGTGCTGATGGAGCCGGCTATTCGAGCGGCCCTCGGCCCGGATGTCACGATCATTCCGGCTCCTGGAGACCCGGTACGACCCTCGGCCGTCACCGTAGGCCAGGCCGGAATCGAACGGCTGCGCCGGGGTGAGGTTGCCGGTGATCAGATGGCGCCCTTGTATGTGCAGCGAACCGAAGCGGAAATCCGCTACGAACAGTCCGGCGGCGTCTCGCCGGTGGCCCGCCGGCAGGCCCGTGTGGCGACCAAAACCGCTGCCAGAGCGGCACGCCAGCCTAAGTCCACAGGGAAGACGCGTGGATAGCGGGATACAGATCATACCGGCCACGCCGGCCGATCTGCCTGATTTGTTGCGTCTGGAAGAAGCTTGCTTCTCGTCCCCCTGGACGCGCAAAATGTTGGAGGCTGAACTGACCGGCAACCAGTTTGCACACTTTTTGGTGGCGCGTGACGCAGCAAAGGCAGTGACAGCGGATGGGGCGATCGTCGGCTCCCTGTGTTTTTGGATCGTGTTTGAAGAAGTGCGCCTGATGAATCTTGCCGTAGCAGAAGAGATGCGTCGTCGTGGAATTGGCGCGGCCCTCGTGGACTCCGCCTTGCGTACCGGCCTCATCCAGGCAGCCACCCGCGCCGTCCTCGAGGTTCGGGCGTCCAACCGAGCCGCAATCGCGCTCTACCAGCGCTTCGGATTTGCGCAGGTGTCGGTTCGTCCTGCATATTATTCCAATCCAGTCGAAGATGCGGTACTCATGGAGATGGAGCCGATTGTGATCCCCGCCGGCTCCGGGCGCGGGTCTGCGCCCGTCAACGAGGGAGGCTCAGTTCCCGCTCACTAACCCGACCAGGAGGTGTGGCATGCAGACTGAACAGGGACTCGCGGAACAGCTTCGACAGACCAGTCGTGAGTTCAAATCGCTGGAGGAAACTCATCACCGGCTCGACGGCGAGCTGAACGAATTGCAACGGCGCCATGTGCTGACGCCCCAGGAAGAAGTCGTGAAGAAGCATTTGCAAAAAGAAAAACTAGCAATGAAAGACAAGATGGCGGAGTTGATCCGTCAATATCGCGAACAAGGAACGGTCCAAGCCGCGCGCTAAGGAATGGCCCGGCCGCCGGTCGGTCCGGCGGCCGGGTGCCCACACACATCATGGCCCAGTTTATCAACCCGCTTGCCGCCCATATCAGTACCGTCAAGCGGCGGTTGATCATTATCGCGGCCACGCTGCTGGCTGCGCTGATCGCGACCTTCGCCTTTTCCGCCGATATGATCGCCTGGCTGAACCGGCCCTTTCCCAATCAGCTGGTGTTTTATGGCCCGACTGAAGCGCTGTTTGCCTCCATCAAAGTGTCCTTTCTCTCCGCGGTAATCGTCAGCTTGCCGGTGATCTTCTATCAGTTCTGGAAGTTCGTCGAGCCGGCGTTGCTGCAGAAGGAGCAGCGCTGGGCGATTCCGTTGTTCCTGCTGGCCGGGGGGCTCTTCATCCTGGGGCTGGTCTTTTGCAACCTCGTCATTCTGCCGCTGGTCATCGATTTTTTCATCAGCTTCGGAATGGATCGGGATATCACGCCGCAATTGAGCGTGGGGACCTATATCGATTTCAACGTGAAGTTCCTGCTGATTTTCGGCTGCGCCTTCGAATTGCCGCTGGCTCTGACCCTGCTGGCCGTCGCCGGTGTCATCACGGCCAAGCAGCTCGCGCAGTATCGCAAGCACGCGATCATGGCGGCCTTGATTATTTCGGCCATCGTAACCCCGGACGCCACGCTCTTTACCATGCTCTTGATGGCGGTGCCGATGATGGTGTTATATGAAATCGGGATCCTGGGCGCCTGGATGTTCGGGCGCGGGAAAGACGGCACGGGCGGCATCGATCTTCCGCTGGATCCCGATCTGCCCATCGGAACCGCCGGAACCAGGATGCGATAATGAAAGGGCCTCAATGAAACTCTTGACCTCTCTCTTTTCCGCTGCGGTGTTGCTGTGCGGTCCGGCCGTCCCTCCGACCGGTGCGGAGCCGTCCGGTCCCCCGGTAGATATGGCGTCGCCCCACGGGCAAATCCAGGGTGGTGACGCATTCGGACCAGACGGTCCGTTCGGGCAGACCATTGCGAGTGTGCAGGCGCTGACACTGTCCGGCAAAGATACGATCTATGCCGGGTCCTTCGGCAACGGCATTTTTCGCAGCAGCGATCGGGGCGCCAGCTGGGCCGGCGTCGGCGCCGGCGTCAACGATCCCTTCATTTTGACGATGGCGACCGGGCGTGATGGAGCGATCTACGCCGGGACATTCCGCGGCGGCGTGTTCCGGTCCAAAGACGAGGGCAAGTCCTGGCAGTCCGTCAACGACGGCTTGAAGCGGCTGGAGATCAAGTCGTTGCTGGTGACCAACGAAGGGCTCTATGCCGGGACGTCGGGCGGAGCCTATCGCTTGAACGCGGCCGGCGATAAATGGACGATCGTGACCACCGGATTGGACGATGTGCTGGTCCATGCGCTGGTGCGGTCGCCCGACGGCACGCTCTTCGCGGGCACCTCGGGCAAGGGCATTCTCCGGTTCAAGCAGAATGCCGCCGGATGGGTCCGTATGCAACAGGGCCTCAAAGACCATGAGGGGATGATCGAGAACTTCATCCGGGTCCTGGCCATCGACCGGGAGCAGGGGATCTATGCGGGGACCTTCGACGGCGGTGTGTTTCGCAGCGGAGACGGCGGGTCCAGCTGGAAGGCGATCAGCCGCGCCCTGCCCAACGACTCCATTCGCGGCATCGTGATCATTGACGAAGGCCTGATCGTGGCGACGGGGAACGGCATTTTCAAAACGATCGACAAGGGGCGGCAGTGGACGCCGCTGAATAAAGGGCTGACGAACCTCTCGATTCAAGTGATGACCGGCGGCGGGACGGGGCCGTTGTACGTCGGGACGAGCTCCGGCGTATTCCGCAGCGACGACGGGCAGAGTTGGGTGACCGTGAACCAGGGATTGGATGCGGGATTGGCCCCGCCGCCATTCCGTTTTCGATAATGGCAGGCTGTTGATAAAGACCGCCAGCGGCGTTCTCGCATCGCTCAGAGGCTCAACGTACCGAAGCGTACGCCTCGCCTCTTTGCTCGCTGCGGCCTTGCTGGACGATCTTTCTGAACAGCCTGCAGAGAATTCATGACGTCGGAGAGCTTCGGTAGTTTCTCACTAACTTGTTAACGGAAAGGATCGGGATATGGCAGACGCAGGTAGTACGACGAAGGCGACGATCAGCGTGGCGAGCAAGGGGCAGGCGTTGGGCGAGATCGTGTTGAAATTTTTTCCCGACGTGGCACCGGGCCATGTGAAGAACTTTACGGATCTGGCGAAAAAGGGGTTCTATAACGGCACGACCTTCCATCGCGTCATTCCCGGCTTCATGATTCAGGGCGGCGATCCCAACAGCAAGAATCCCGACCGGTCGATGCATGGCATGGGCGGCCCCGGCCATAAAGTCAAAGCCGAGTTCAACAGCAAGCCGCATAAGCGCGGCATCGTCTCGATGGCCCGGTCGAACGATCCGGACAGCGCCGGCTCGCAATTCTTCATCTGCGTGGCCGACGCCAATTTCCTGGACTGGCAGTACACGGTGTTTGCCGAAGTCGTGACCGGGATGGACGTGGCGGATAAAGTGGTCGGCATGAAGCGCGACGGGAACGACAATCCCCTCGAACGCGTCGAGATGACGGTCACGGTGACCGACTGACGTGAAGCGTCCTTCGTGAAGCGTAGAAGGAGCCGATCTCAATGACGAGGACCGTGTCCATCTTGCGCTTCACGCTTCACGTGTCGCTCGGCGCACTCTTGTGCGCGCTCCTGGCTGCGTGCGCCATTCCCCAGGTGCCGTCACGGACGATCTACGAAGATCCCGTGAATTATGTCCGGCTGGAAGAGGATCGCGGTTATCTCGTGGAATGGCCGCCGAGCCACA
>CAZXNN010000267.1:0-4956 GCA_964641915.1 uncultured Nitrospira sp.
GAAGACGCTCGCGTGGTCGTCTTGCTTCAACAGGAAGTTGAAACCTCGGCCTATTCGCATCCGGTACAACTGACGCCGTCGGAGCTGACGGACATTTTGCAGGGATTCTCATTCCGGCCCAAGCAGCGCGTGCCGTTGCGCTGGTTCGCAGAAGAAAATGTTCCGAAACCGGTCTTTCGCCCCGATGAATTAGACGCGCTGGTCGGTCGCCTCTCGGAAGGACTCCGTGCTGCGGGACCGGGGGAGCGCGTGCATTTCGAACTTCGGGCGCCGGGTTTCAATCCCAGCGTCCGCCGCGATGTCGTCGGCGGATGGGCGGCGGTCCGTGAGCCGTATCTCTACCTGATGCTTGAATATGTGCATGTACAGATTCCAACGAGAAAGGCGGATCTCTACGATTATAACTATCCCACCCCGCCGCCGCCGCCTGCCGAGTACCTGCTGTATTTTGAACCGGGTCGCTTTTGGGTTCTCGACAAACAGGGGATGCCGGCGCTGGACTATCGCGCGTTCTTGAACGCGCCCAAGATCAGTGTCTCTCCAGGACCGTAACCTTCATCTTTGTTTCTCATTTCATCTGGTCTTATTGAGGAGATCGTTGTCATGTCTCATCGAATTCGATGGTTCTTGGCTGGAGGTATAAGCCTGCTGGCTCTGTGCATGAGTTCAGCGTGGGCGGCGGATACCGGCAAGCTTGTCGAAAAAGACGGGCGCTATGTATTCGTGGAAAGTATGGATCCGGCGATTAAGCTGCTGCTACAGCGAGCGGTCAAGCAGGGTACGATTACGCAGGAAGAGTATGACAACGTGGCCAGGGAGTCGCAGGAGCGAACGTATCTACTGCAGCCCAGCTTCAGGGCCTGGTACGACCGGGGCTTCAACTTTTCCATGAACGACAATGATTTCTTTCTCAAAATCAGGGGGCGGTTTGCCGCGAGATTTACCCAGCGCTATCGCAACGAAGCCTATCGGGATTCCGGTGATTCGAAGAACTTTCCTGAGCTGTTGGGAGTCTTTGGGGATTATCGTGCGGCCCGCTCCAGTGACCAGGCGTCCACCTTCAATTTGAGGACGGCACGAATCTATTTCATGGGCCATCTCTTCAATCCCGATTTCAAGTATTACATTCAACTGGCCGGAGAGACGGCGGAGAATGCCCAAGCGCCCGGCGCGGTATCTGTGCTCGACATGAATGTCACCAGCACGCACATTCCCTGGTTGAACGTACAGGTCGGTCAATACAAGGTCTACTTTAACCGGTCGCAGATCAATTCAACGGCGTCGATGCAGTTCGCGAATCGCGCGCTGGCGATGGATGCGTTTACGGCGAACGGGCTGAACCGGCGCGACGTCGGCATTACGATCATGAACGACGAAGAACTGTATCCGGTGACCTATTATCTGGGCGTGTTCAATGGCGCAGGCCCGTTGGTGAACCGGTTTGCGCAATTTTCCAGTGAGGAGCCGACGGCGGAGTGTCCCGGCGGGCAGACCGGCGGCAATCCCTTTCCCTCTCCCGCCGGGTGCCCGGTGAATCAACGGAATTTGAATGCCAACCTGCGCAGCAACGTGAGCCAGCTCATGTATGTCGCCCGGCTCCAGGCCAATCTGATGGGACGGGCCGGATATGGCGAAGGAGACATGGCCTATTCCGAAACGCCGCAGATGGTCGTCGGAGGCGCCTATGCGTACAATCCTTCCATCGACACCAGCACCAATAACGCCTTTGTTGGGATCGATCTGGCCAATCTCAGCGTTCGGCGCCAACTCGCCGCGTTGGGTAACGGACGGATGTTGGGGCAGGGGGTGGTCGATTTTTCCACCTGGACGCTGGACTATGCCTTCAAGTACCGTGGCTTTTCGTTGCAGGCCGAATACTGGTTTAGAAACGTGATCCGGCACAATAAGGAGCTGCCCTGTATGCAGACGGCGGTCATTGGGGGGCCTTGCACGGTGTTTGCGCCGGGGCAGTTCGGCAATACGACCGGGTGGTACGTGCAATCCGGCTATTACCTGATCCCGAGGAAAGTCGAAGTGGCGACCCGCTATGCCTGGTGGGATCCGGATACGCGGTCGGGCGGGGATCTGATCAAACAAGTCGATGTCTCGTTGAACTGGTTTCTGAGCGGGACTTACGATCACCAGATCATGCTGACCTATAGCAACGTTGCGATGGGGCAGGGCGGATTTGCGATCGGGCGTAGCGCGCCGTTGCCGGCGGTCGGGGTCACGTTCCCGTCCGGGACGGTGCCGCTCGATGCGCGCGCGGGGACGCTGATTGAAAATGCGGTCCGCATTAATTATCAAATATTCTTTTGAGGAGTCCGCGCCATGCTTCGAATCATCGCTCTTATCTGTGCACTCATTTTCGCCGGTGTGAACCAGGCGGGTGCAGAAGAGGTTACCATTGCGGCGGCATCGGATCTGAATTTCGCGTTCAAGGAACTCATTGTCGAGTATGAGAAGGCCACAGGCAACCATGTGAAGCTGTCGTTGGGATCGTCCGGAAATTTCTATGCGCAGATTCAGAACGGCGCGCCCTTCGATCTCTACTTCTCTGCCGATATCGGGTATCCCAGGAAACTGGAGGAGACCGGGCTCACCGTGTCGGGATCGCTCTATCGATACGCGGTAGGAAGGATCGTGTTATGGGCAGGGACCGCGTCGCGTCTGGATGTGTCCAAGGGGTTCGACGTTCTGCGGGAACCCGGTATCAGGAAGATTGCGATTGCGAATCCCAAACATGCTCCGTATGGGCGCGCTGCGGTGGCGGCAATGGAATCGTTCAAGGTCTATGAAGCGGTCAAAGACAAGCTGATCTTGGGAGAGAATATCTCGCAGGCGGCGCAGTTCATCGAATCCGGGGCTTGCGAGATCGGAGTCATCGCCTTGTCGCTGGCTATGGCGCCTGCCATGAGCGGTAAAGGCGTATACTGGGACATTCCGGTTGAGGCCTATCCTCCGCTGGAGCAGGGCGCGGTGATTTTGAAACAATCCAAGAATCAGGAAGCGGCCAGGCGTTTTCTGGAATTCATGCAAGGCTCGCAGGGGCAGGAAATTATGAGGCGGTATGGATTTCTGTTGCCGAAGTAAGGCGGTCCACGCGGCGGTGGTTGTTGCACTGGTGTGTATCAGCGCTGGATGTTCCGATGCCGTTACGCTGGTCAAAGAGACGGCGACGAGCGGCGTGGTCAGCTATCTGTTTAAGGAAGCGCGTGGAGGGCCGATGGGCTCGCCCCATCGAAAAGACGCGTTGAAGGTGATGGAGAAGAAGTGCCCGTCCGGCTACGTCGTGCTGAAGGAAGGGGAAGTGCCGGGCTACGGCAGCCTGTCGAGCGTGGAGGGGGAGGAGGGAGAAGCGACTGGCCGGCGCTGGGGGATGCAGTTCATATGCAAGTAGGACGCGCCTTCAGATGAACTGGATCGCCATCTGGGTCACTTTCAAATTAGCGGGCCTCACGGCCGCCGCGTTGCTGGTGATCGGATTGCCGATCGCCTATTGGCTGGCCTATTCCACCTGGCGATGGAAATTTGTCGTCGAATCGATCGTGGCTTTGCCGTTGGTCCTGCCGCCGACCGTGCTGGGTTTTTATATTCTCGTGGCCATCGGTCCCCATAGCCCGATCGGCCGGTTCTATGCAGATCTTGTCGGCCATCCGTTGCCCTTCACCTTTGAGGGGCTCCTCCTCGCGTCGATCTTGTACAGCCTTCCCTTTGCCGTCCAGCCGTTTGCGACCGCCTTCGAGCAGGTCGATCGGAAATTGATCGAAGCCTCGTGGACCTTGGGGCTATCCAAGGTGAGGACGTTCTTCAAACTCATTTTGCCGCTGTCGACGGCGGGGCTCATCACCGGCGCGGTCTTGAGTTTCGCCCATACGCTGGGAGAGTTCGGGGTGGTGCTGATGGTGGGCGGCAATATCGAAGGCGTCACGCGCACGGTCTCGATCGATATCTATGATGAGGTGCAGGCGCTCAATTATGCCGGAGCGGCAAAGACCGCCGCGTTCCTCCTCGTGATTTCCTATCTCGTCCTGTTATTGGTCTATGCCATGAATCGAAAGGTCTGGGCGGTATGGCCGCAGAAATAGCCGTCGATGTGACGAAAACCTTTCCCGGCAGAAAGCCCCTTCGCGCCAGCTTTCGTTATCCGGTTGAGGCCTCGACGGTGTTGATCCTGTTCGGTCCGTCCGGTTCAGGTAAGACGACGATTCTGCGCTCGCTGGCAGGTTTGGAATGGCCGGAAGAAGGGACGATTCAGTTTGTCTCCAGGGTCTGGCTGGATACGGGCTCGCGCGTCAAAGTGCCGCCGCAAGACCGGCATGTCGGCTATATGGCGCAGGACTATGCGCTGTTTCCCAATTATTCCGTGGCCGGGAACATCGCCTATGGATTGGGAGCGCTCGCGCTTGCCGAGCGACAGAAGCGGGTGCAGGAAATGGTAGAGCTGTTTCATTTGACCGGACTTGAGGATGCCAAACCGCGTGAACTGTCCGGAGGGCAGCAACAACGGGTGGCGCTGGCCCGCGCCGTGGCCACCCGGCCGCAGCTGCTGTTGCTGGATGAACCGTTCTCTGCGTTGGATGCGCCGACTCGCACGCAACTGCGTGGAGAGCTGAGAGGGCTGCTGAAGCAATTGGCGCTCCCCTCAATCATTGTGACGCACGATTGGGCCGAAGCCCTGACGCTGGGCGATGTCATGGCTGTGATGCACGAGGGGACTATTCTACAGGTGGGGGCGCCTCAAGAAGTGTTCAGCCGGCCGGCTAATGCGGATGTTGCGAGAGTCGTCGGTGTTGAAACGGTGATGCAGGGGACGCTGATTGACGCGCGTGAAGGACTGGCCACTGTGCGAGTGGGGGAAATCTCTCTGACGGCGGTGGCCGTCGAGACTGTCAGCTCAGGCGTGTTCGTGTGCATCAGGGCCGAAGATGTGACGCTTGAGCCGGTCGGTGCGGG